>JBFWPD010000594.1:0-2516 GCA_050250175.1 Vicinamibacterales bacterium | reverse complement strand
TCGTGTTCCTCGAGCAACGACTGCACACGCAGCCAGCCCCATCGCCCGATTGCGAGGCTCAGATCGCGGTCTGCCCGCCACCCTTCGTCGACGTCGACGGGCGGAGCGGGACGCGCGGCTCGCAGGACACCGACGAGCTCGGTCATGAGCGAGGTGTGCGACAGGCGCGACTCGCTCCAGCAGATTCGCTCCACCGTGTTGCCCGTCAGCAGCCGCGCCGCCGCGAGGGCATCGGAGAATGCCGGGACAGGCGCCTTCCATGGATGTCGAGTGACGTGCTGAGGAGCAACCGCCTGCGGAACCGAGAGCCCGCGGAGACGTCCGCGCAGCCGTGCGAACGGCTGCACGAGGTGAAGCCATGCGATGAGACCCCGATAGACCAGCCGGCTCCGGAACGCGGACAGGCTGCCGACCGCCGGCACGTCCTTCAGATCAGAACGCCAGCCGAACACCAGGCACCGCGTCACCGTCGTCGCGCATCCGAGGATGCCGGCACCAAGCAGCAGCCATGGTACGCCGGTCTCGAGCAGCAGACCGATTGCGCCGACGAGCGTCAACAGCACCGACGCGATGAGCCACACCGGAGAATGCGGCAAAAAGTGCCAGCTTGGCAGCGGCGTCGCATAGACGGATGGAAATGCCTTTGTGCCCCACACGCCGGAGTTCACGCGCCGTCCGGTCGATGACCGGAGAAACGGGAGGGGACTGTAGATGCGCCCCTGCCAGAGCGCGCGTCCTCCGAGAAACTTCTCGGGATGATGCGCGTCGAGCCACGCCTCCCCTTCTCCGTAGCCAACCTGCTGCCGCCAGTACTCGGTCACGCTGTTGCGCCGCCGGTGCCACACGAGCGCCGAGGGAGCGAATCCGATCTGCAGGCCGCGCGCCTGCAGCCGCCAGCAGATATCCACGTCGTCGCCCGCGCGCACGTAGACAGGATTGAAGCCGCCGATCGCGAGCAGAGCATCCCGTCTGAACGCCATGTTGCAGCCCGGCACGTGCTCGGCGATGCGATCGTCCAGCATGACGTGCGTCGGTCCGCCGGGCGCGCGCGCGACGGCTTGTGCGATCCAGGGATCGCTCGCCGGCACGACGTTCGGACCTCCGGCCCCGGCGACGTCGCTGGTGAGCATCGGTTGAACGAGGTAGGTCAGCCAGTCGGGATCGACCGCAACGTCGGCGTCCGTGTACGCGACGATTGCGCCGGTGGCTGCGGCGAGGCCGGCGTTCCGCGCGACGCTCAAGCCGCCGTTTACAGTGTCGATGACGCGAACGCCGGCATGGCGATGCGCGATCCCCGAGGTCGCGTCGCGCGAGCCGTCGTTGACCACGATCACTTCGTAGTCGGGATACGTCAGTGCTGAGAGCGATGTCAGGCACTCGTCGATCGTCGATGCGGCTTCGTACGCGCAGACGATGACAGAGACGCGAGGCCACGACGATCGCTCGCTCGCGGCAAACGGCGCCTCCTCGAACACCTGCGTGACTGCTTCCAGCGCCGGCTTCGGACGCCTTGCCTCGTCCACCAGTCCGAACGCCCAGTCGTTGACCGCATAGCCGCCGCGCCACCACTCGTCGGTCCACGCGTATGCAACGGCGCCGCATGCGCCTTCAGCGAAAGCCGCGCGCAGCTGCATGGCCGTCATCGATGCCTGTTCGTCCCTGCCTTCGCGAATGCTGTCGCAGCCGGCCTCTGCGAGCAGAAGCGGACGCGCGCCCGCGATGTGCTGGAGACGCGCGAGGTACGCACGGAGCGACGGCTCGCGATGAAGGTAGACGTTGAACGCGCAGACGTCGAAGACGTCGAGGTCCAGATACTCGGTCGGCGGATAGTTCACGTAGGTGAGGAGCGCCGAAGGGGCCGCTCCCTTCACCTCGTCGTACAGCTCACGCAGGAACTGCTCGATCCGCCGCGCGCCGTGCCACCGGACGACGCCCGCTGGAATCTCGTTGCCGAGCGCAAAGAGCAGCGCCGAAGGATGAGAAGCAAGCCGTCGGACGTCGGCCGCGATCTGCTGCCTGATCCGCCGCGTGAGCGACACGTCGTCGAGAAACGCGATGTGCTGTGGCCACGCCAATCCGACCATCGTCCGCAACCCATGCTGCATCGCCCGGTCGAGCATGGCGCCGGTCGGAGGCGTGTAGGTCCGGACGGTGTTGATTCCGGACGCGGCCATCGCGGCGAAGTCGCTTGCCGCGCGATCGAGGGGCGGGAACTGCAGACCGCTGGCGTCCGGGGCAAACGTCCCGTAGGTCACGCCCTTGACGAAAAAGCGTTGGCCGTCGACGTCGAGGAACTTCCCGTTGAGGCGGGCGCCAGAAAGGCCGGATTTTCCGGCCGGGAACGAATCCATCCCACTGAAATCCTACACTGCCACGCCCGCCAGGCGCTGCCGCTGAAAGAGCCCAGGGCGGAACGGCCACTACCGCCCTGGGACCGATCTCGATCGCCGCAGGTTGCTAGAAGGACTGGGCGGAGGTGCTTCCCCCTATCTGGACCAGACCGACCCGGGTCGAAC
>JBFWPD010000593.1:0-2523 GCA_050250175.1 Vicinamibacterales bacterium | reverse complement strand
CCAGGACAGAGATCACGAACGGCCCGATGCGGATTCGTCTTGGAGATGTGATTCCGTGTTCGAAGTTGTAGATGTCGACGCCGCGCTTCACGAGCCCATCGTCTTCCGTGCCGTCGCGCTCCCCCGGCCGCTCCGCGTCCGCTGAAGACGGCGTGGCATTCGGGCGCTCCTCCGCCGCCGCAACGCCAGCGACGCTACCCGCCGATGACGGTCCGCTCGCGACAGCGAACAGACCTCGCGTGAGGCGAGCCATTGCCACGCGCATGACCGCCATGCAGGCCCGCGCAATTCTCATCCAACTCTGAGAATCGGAGCCATGAGCGACATTCGTTCTCGGGACAACTTCTTCTTCTCGGGCACGCACAGATGGCTCCAACCCAGATACACGGTACCACCGCATGCTATCCCGGCTTCACGGTGCGCAGCGCGCTTGATCGTCTTATCGCCGGCGTAGACGAGCCGTTCATCGGTGCCGTGTCATCTCGATGCGTCCAGCTCTGTCCGCAGAACTTCGGGGTGCTCGATGAGGCCGAAACGGAGTCCCTTCGCGCCGACTACGCGGGCATCAATTTGCGCCTTCACGCCAACGCGCGCGTGCTGTCGCGTCACGTTCTCTGGGACGCCTCCACCGTTACGGACGCCACGCTGCCTTACTTCCACGCGCTCGCGGACCGTTCGCGCCGACTTGGGGCCGACACCATCTCGATCCACGCCGGGAACACCGAGCATGCGTCTCTGGCGCAGATGTTCGACAACCTTCGTCGTCTGCAGGATGAAGTGTTCCGCGATGTTCGTGTAGCCGTCGAGGGCCTCTATCCGCACGCCAAGCGGCCGCAGCTCGTCGTTACGTGGTCCGAGTACGAGGCGCTGCTCCGCTCTGGCCTGTTCTTCGCGGTCGACCTCAGCCACCTACACATCGTTCGCGCCCACGAAGGCGCCCATGACGATCTCGTGCGTGCGCTCTTGTCCTCGCCGCAGTGCTTGGAAGTGCACACATCCGGCAACGACGGGCGACGCGACGAGCACGCGCTTCTGACCGAAGAACCGTGGTGGTTCCCGTTTCTTTCGTCGGCCGGTGCCAACTCCGTCGTGTTCACCGAAAGCAATCAGGCGCGCGCTCTGCGCTCGCGCCATCTCGTTCACCACACCTGAGAGGGATGTCCATGTTCGACACGAAAGCGTTGCTGGACCAACTGGAAACACTCGACGTTACTGAATCGTTCGAGGCAGCGGCTTCGTTGCACTGGCAGATCGAGCACCTTGCCTATCGCAAGGCAGTCGCCCTGATACAGCGAATCCTCCCCCAGGCCGCCGATCTCAGCGCCGACACGGAATCTGAGTACGACGACGCCGGCGGCACTTACCTCACTTACGACGGCACGACCATCACCTTCCGAGACGGCACGCGACTGGACCTGCCCGACGAGTCCCAGATCGACGATGGTACGTTCGAGGACGGCAACTGCGGCCCCGAGATCAGTGCCGAAGCCTTGGAGCGGATTGACGCGGCGGTGGACGCCGATCCGAACCTGGTGCGCCTCGACCTCCTCCTTGCGGAGGTTGGCCGTCCGCTCGGTCTCGACGCCGCGCAGGTCCGCCAGCTTGTCGAGGCCAGCAGTTTCGTGGCGCGCTCATCCTCCGGTCAGGGCTGCACGTTCGATGCCAAGGACTCGCCTACCGAGGCTGCAACGCCAGCGGAGACCACCGCATGAGCGGCGCCCTCTCCCCACTGCTCGATGGACGTGCCCCGGAAGAGCAGCTCGCACTCCTCGCTACGATCCGGGGGGAGATCGGACCGCGACTGCGGGACGCGGGTATGGCCCGGATAACGTCCCTGGTGCCCGCCACCCGACGCATTGAGTGGAGCGGCGACACCAGCAGCAACGACGACGGCACGGTGACCTCATATGCCTCGACGCTCGCCCTGGTGCTCCGTTCCGGCGAACGGATCGACCTCCCGGTAGAGACCGATCTGGACTGTGGCCTGGATTGGTACACCATGATCGACTTCGCCGGGTTCGAGAGTGACGATGCCGCAGAGGACTTCCACGACCGCATCGCCGCGCTCAGGCCGGGGTGCGTGGAGGCCGAGGCCCTGGCGCTGACTCAGATCGGCCGATGCCTCGGTGAGTCGGTGGACGTGCGCGCCCTGATCGGGGTGATGACGCTGCTGGCCGAGGAGGACCCCTTCGGAGTTGCCATCGACCTACAGACTGAGACGGCCTAGTCCATGCCTGCGTTCGTCGACGAACCCAAGCATCAGCGTGATCACGGTCTCTCAGGGCATCTGATCGGCATACCGCTGGAGGATGCGCGCCAGGTCGCCAGCGTGATTGGTCTTTCGGACCGGTACTTCATGGGCCAGTGCATCGTCCCGCACTGGCAGCTCCCGGCCGGGAGGCGCGATGCGGCCATTGCCGCGGGAGCGATCCCCCTCACCGCTGCCCAGTGGACAGCCAAACTCTCGTCAATCGGCCGCGACCCGCCATCAAAGTCGCGTCCCGACAACCAGAAGAAACTGTC
>JBFWPD010000592.1:0-2545 GCA_050250175.1 Vicinamibacterales bacterium | reverse complement strand
CGACGGGCAACAGCGTTCAGATCAACCTGCCCAAGACGGCGCTCAAGCCGGAGACGACGTTCGAATGGAAGGTCCCTCGATGGAGCAACGCGATCGAACGCGACCGCGCCAGGACGTACTTCCAGGCATACGCGGCTGCCTGCGCTCTGCACTTCGTGGAGCGGGCGCTCGACGAAGTGCGCCGGGGCCACACGCAGACGTGGGAGACGTTCTCGGTTCCTGAAGAAGGGATCGGCTGCGGCTTCACGGAAGCAGTCCGCGGGGTTCTGTCTCATCACCTCGTCATCCGTGAACGCAAGATCGCGAACTACCATCCGTATCCTCCGACGCCCTGGAATGCCAGCCCGCGCGACAGCTACGGCACGGCGGGCCCCTACGAAGACGCGATCCAGAACACGCCCATCTTCGAAGAGAACGGCCGCGATACATTCAAGGGCATCGACATCATGCGGGCCGTCCGCAGCTTCGATCCGTGCCTCCCGTGCGGCGTCCACATGTCTCTGGGCAACGGGAAGACGATCGAAACGCGTCATTCACCCACGCTGCTCAACCCCGGCTAAGGGAGTTGAGAGGAGATCCCCGTGACCGCCGACGACCTGACCGCAGTCAACGAACGCATCGAAGCGCGAATCGAGGCGCTCGACGCACATCCTGACCCTGACATCGCGCCGCAGGTGAACGAGCTCGTGCGGAGCCTCTGCGAGCTCTTCGGCGCCGGCTTCGCGCGCGTTCTCTCAATCGTGGGCGCTCATCCTGGAGGAGGCCAGGCCCTGGTCGCGCGCCTGGCCGAGGATCCACTGATTGGATCGCTGCTGCTGCTGAACGATCAGCATCCCGACAGTCTGGAGCGCAGGGTCGCCACGGCAGTCGAAAGGCTGCGGCCCATGGCCGCGTCACGCGGCGCGTCGATCACGCTCCTGGAGGTGACCGAGGGCCGCGCGCGCCTCAGGATCGAAACACCTGCGCCCGCAGGCGTCCGGGCCGTCGCGGATCTCGAGGTCCAGGCGCGTTCGGCGATTGACGTGGCCGCCCCCGACATCTCCGAGGTCGTGTTCGAGCACGCCGAGGCCGCGTTGCCTCTCATCCAGATCACGCGCGCGCGTCCAGAGGTTGGCACGCAGGCATGAACGATTCGAGTCCGGCGACGCCTCCGTCCGCACGCGCCACCCCTCTGGCTCCTGCTCTTGCCAGGCTCATGTCACGACGCCCCCAGGCGTCAGAGGCCGCCGAACGATGCGAGCTGTGTAACGAGGCAATTCCTTCCGAACACAGCCACCTCGTCAACCTCGAGTCCCGCGCGCTGCTCTGCGCCTGCCGCGCCTGCTACCTGCTGTTCACGACGAGAGGCGCTGCGCAGGGCCGCTACCTGTCGGTTCCCGAGCGCTATCTCACGCTGCCGGCGATGAACCTCGACTCTGCCGGCTGGGACCAGCTCGACATCCCGGTCGGGGTCGCGTGCATCTTCAGGAACACGGCGATCGACAGGATGGTGGCGCTGTATCCGGGCCCCGCAGGCGCGACCGAATCGCTGCTGCCGCTCGACGCGTGGCCGGCAATCGTCCGCGACAATCCAGCACTCCGCGAGGTTGCAGACGACGTCGAAGGCGTGCTTCTGAGACGAACCGCCACCGAATTCGAATGCCACATCGTCCCCATCGACGTCTGTTACGAGCTCGTGGGACGCCTGCGCCGGACCTGGCGCGGGTTTCAGGGAGGCGATGAAGCGCAGCACGAGATCGACGAGGTCTTCACACGCATTCGGAATCGCGGCCGCACGAGCAGCAGGACCGCGGCGCCTGCCCGTAACGGAGTCTCGCGATGACTCTGCTGACCTTCTCGGTCATCGGGGCGCGTCCGGATCCGGCCGCAGCGGCTCCGGCACTCCTCTTTCGGCTTCGCGTCGCACGCCCGGAGGGCGGCGAGCGGATTCATGCAGTGGCGCTTCGAGCGACGCTGCAGATCGACACAAGACGCCGCCGCTACGGAGCAGGCGAGCAGCAGCGGCTCTACGAAGTGTTCGGCGACCCGACGATGTGGGATCGATCGCTCAAGCCGCTGACCTGGAGCCATGCGTCCGTCCTGGTTCCCGCGTTCGATGACGAAGTCGAGATCGACGTGCCCGTCTCGTGCACCTACGATTTCGACGTCGCTGCCGCGAAGTATCTCCACGCGGTGCGGGATGGCGACATTCCGTTGCAGTGGCTCTTCAGCGGGACGGTCTTCTTCGCCGGCACCCAGGGGTTCGTTGTCACTCCGATCGCCTGGGACTCGCAGGCGTCTTCGTCGATTCCGGCGAGCCTGTGGCGCCAGACGATGGACCAGTACTTCTCCGACGGGGCGTGGATCCGTGTCACCCGCGCGACCTTCGACGCGCTTTACGAGTTGCGCTCGAAGCGGGCGGAAGCAGGCTGGGACGGAACACTCGGCGCACTCATCGACGAGGCATTCCCTGCTGCACCGGCTGCCGAAGCGCCCGAGCACCTGAAGAACCTTCAGGACCCGAAGGCCCCCGAAGTGCTGAGCGATCAGTTCAAGTCCATCGAAC
>JBFWPD010000591.1:0-2549 GCA_050250175.1 Vicinamibacterales bacterium | reverse complement strand
CGGAAGAATGCGATCGAGGCTGCTCATAGCGCCCCTCGCGCGACGTGGTCGAAGTAGCTGGTCTGGACGTCGAGGTAGTGCGGCTTGAGGTAGCAGTACTGCGGTCGCATCGGATTGAGGCCGTCGTACGGCAACGCGATCGCCTGGGCGTTCTGAAGTTCGGTGAATACGCGAGGCGAGAAAATGTATTCGTGATGCGGTGCATAGCTCTTGCTGGCGCTCACAGTCTGCTTCGCGGCCGTCGCCCGTCCTGTGAGCAACGAGATGTGTGCGCCTTGCCCACCCTCCGACAGCGTGTAGTGCGCCTTGAGGCGGTCACGACGTCCGCATAGATCGGCGGCGGCTCGGGCCGTGAACTCGTCACTGGTCGCAAGGAACAACTTCGTCCGGAAGCACTGAAGCAACGTGCGCCAGCTTTCGTCGCCAGGCAGCGCCGATCGGAGCGAACTGACGCTTTGTGTGGCGACAATCGGAATGAGCCGTGCTTGTCGTGACAATGCGAACGTACGCTCGTCTCCAGTTGGATCGGTTTCGCCGACGGTGGCAAAGGCGTGGTACTCGTCGCACACAAACACAAGATCACGCCACGTTCGTTCGGGATGCGCCGCAATCTTGGGGATGCGTTGAAGGACGGCGCGCTGGAAATCCAGCTTGAGCATTACGCCCAGCGCCCGCGCCAGCCCGGGATTTAAACCCACGGGGAAATTCAGGGCCAGCACGTGCCCGGATTCCAGCAGGTCCTCCAGCGGTTCGAGCGGTCGCGGCTCCCCAGGTTTCGGCGGCGACGCGTAGGCGCTTCTGGGTGGGCAGAACGTCCGATGCACCGCCGGGTTCTCGTCGAAAAGGGACAAGAACACGACGATGCCTTCGGTGATCGATGAACGGAGGCGATGATCGAGGCGCCGCCAGCCATGCGTAAACCAGCGATCCACAGCATCCAGCTGGTGCTTCCGTTCAATCCACGCGGTGCCTTTGGCACGCCGAACCTCGAACGGGACCTGATGTTCGTCCAGGGCGGATTCGAGATCGGCGCTGTATTGATGCGCCATGTGTCCAGGGCCGTCCTGGAACCAGTTCGTCCACGGAATCCCGACGACCTGCAGTTCGTAGTTCGCGAGTGGAACCACGATCACCTCAGGCGGCTGGTTTAGCGTCGTTTTCAGCGCGCTGATTTCACTCTCGATCTTGCTGTCTTCCAGGATGTAGCGGTACACCTCCGCGAACGTGGTGTAGCCGTCGACGAGGCGGCGCAACAAGATGACAAACTTGAGCAGATCCGTGTACGCCTGCTGCCAGAAGGGTTCCTTGGATTTTCCGAACAGATTGTTGACGAGTGTCGCAATCGCGAAGGCGACCGCATACGGATCGAGATCGTTGTGGAGCGGGTTGTAACAGATGTCCCCGCCGAGACGGATCTCGGCGTAGTCGGACTCGCGGCCGGCGCGCGCCAACATGCCACGCACCTGCTGACAGAAATCGCCTTTCACTTCCAGAACGAGCCCGCCGATCTTTCGCTCTGGATCGCCGGCGCGCCAGCGCAGGAGCTGGTCCGTGTAGGGGTACATGCACGCGGATGTTTTTCCGGTGCCAACGGCGCCAACGATCATCACACCCGTGTACAGACCTCGCTGCGGGATCGTCAGCCATGATGGAGTTGGGGCTCGTCCTGTGGCGGTCTCGAAATGCGTCTCGCCGAGCACCAGCATCGGTGCTTCCCGTCGCTCCGGCGGGACGTACGTTGGCAGCGGCCTCGCGCGCTCACTTCCCGGATAGCGGTACGCGACGATGGTCGCCAGGGACGTGACGATGGAAAGCGCGAAGAACGGCGTCGTGAACCACAGTGTTGCGTAGCCATAAACGAGCACGAAGAACACAGCCGGACTGCGCAGCTCGATCAGCTGCAGATACACATTGCCTCGATCGACGGGATAGGCGTGAACGCCGAGTGCGCCCACGCCCGTCGCGACGAGCATCGCGATCACGGTTCGCTGTTCGAGCACCTTACGCAACATGGCGGGTTCCGTCACCGACGCGCGGCCCCTGCCAAGGCGAGATCGGTGACCTCCTCCGGTCGCGCCGGCTTCGCTTCATGCGCGCGGCGTGCGCGGTGGGAGCGGCTCCCTGGACGCGGCACGAAGGATTCTTGGTGCTCGCTTCGCCACGCCTGGAAATCCTTGTCCTTGGCGAGCACGGTATCGATCACTTGATTGAGCACGTAGTCAGTCGGTTCGCCGAGGAACTGGGCGTAAGCGAACAGCGTCTCGTTTGTCTCGCGATCCAGCCGGACGATGTGCCGAACCAACTGCTTGCCTCGCGTACGCGGTTTGATGAGCGGCATGCTGCCTCCATGAACGATCTAAGGTGAGCGCATCGCCCGCTGATTCCGCGGCACTGAGCGCGACAGAACGGCGGCAGAAAGCGGCCACGGTTTCGCGGTGGTATCCACGCGCAGAAAAGCGAACCGCCGGACTTCGACACAAACCAGGCAGCCGTGGCGTGAGCGACCCGCGCTGGCCGCGGACGTGATCGCAGCCGCGGCCAAAACTCGT
>JBFWPD010000590.1:0-2549 GCA_050250175.1 Vicinamibacterales bacterium | reverse complement strand
CAAATCGCCGAGCAGGTTCCGGCCAGTGAACTGACCGGTGATGGTGACGCGCTGCTCGAGGAAGCGCGCAGGGTGCAGCACCATCGTCCGGATGCTGGCCGTCACCGGCGGCGGGACTTCCTGGATGTCGCCCGCGATGATCGCCGTCACTTCTCCGGGACGTGGCCAGGGAGCAGTTTCGTCCATTTGAAACACCGCCCCGAGGTCGTAGCGTGTCAGGCGGGGGTCGTCGGCGTTCATGCGTCCCAGGTCCCAGAATGCGCCGCGCACCTCGTGCAGTCCGTCGGTCACGCTTCCCTGGTACACGACGCGCATTGATCCCACCTCATCCCGGATCGTCAAGTGCCCATCGTCGCTTCGAGTGAGCGTTCCGGCAACGGTGATCGGACGCCCGTGATAGAAGTCCGGGTAGGTGATGAGGGATGCGATGTTCGCCGCGCGCCTCGGTTCCGGCTGCGCGGTGGCGGCCGCAGCCGGGACGAGGAGCAATAACAGGAGAAGCGACAGCTTTTTCATGGCCCTGAACGTCCCGCGGCGCGGCCGCGGGCTGACGTCTCTCATTGTGCGCCGGGGTAGGAGGGTTGTCACCCCACGCGGCCACTTTGCTACAATTCAGCCGCTTGTGAAAACCAGGAACAAAGCCGGGCGCGTGCGTTCCCGCACCAAGGAGCAGGTCGAGCAGGTCTCCGAGCTCACCACGAACCGCCTGTCGGTCTACCTGCGCTGTCTCAACCTGCTCGAAGACGCCGGCGTCCGGACGATCTCTTCGCAGGCGCTCGCCGAGCAGTTCCACCTGAACGCCGCGCAGATTCGCAAGGATCTCGCATACTTCGGCGAGTTCGGGGTGCGCGGCGTCGGCTACTACGTGCGCGACCTGAAGCGTCATCTCCGCCAGATTCTCGGTCTCGACCGAAAGCTCCGCGTCGCCATCATCGGCGCCGGCAACCTCGGGCTGGCGCTCGCCGACTATCCGGGATTCCGCCAGGAAGGGTTCGAGATTGCCGCGCTCTACGACAACCTGAGCGCAAAGGTCGGCCAGAAGTCCAGAGGCGGTATCCCGATCGAAGACATCCACGACCTGAAGAAGGACGCGCGACGCGACGGGATCAGCATCGCGGTCATTGCCGTCCCCGCGCCATCGGCCCAGCAGGTCGTCGATCTGGTCGTCGCGTCCGGTATCAAGGCCGTGTTGAACTTCTCGCCGGGCGCCCTCCAGGTGCCCCCGGACGTCAAGTTGAAGAGCGTCGATCTCACGGTGTCACTCGAAAGCCTGTCGTTCTATCTCGCACGCGGCGAGAGCGCCCTGTCAGCCTGAGCCACTGAATGGCTGCCCGACGGTCGCGAGCTTCGGCGCTGTCACACATCGATTCGCAGGGGAAAGCGGCGATGGTCGACGTCAGTGCCAAGCCGGTCACCGACCGCGAGGCGATTGCCAGGGGATCGATTCGAATCTCCGCGGCGGCGATGCGCCTGATACGGCGTGGCGCGATCAAGAAGGGCGATCCGCTGCAGGCGGCCCGGCTCGCCGGAATCATGGCGGCGAAGCAGACGGCGGCGTTGATCCCGCTCTGTCACCCGCTTCCGCTGACGAGCGTACAAGTCGAGCTGCAGCCGGGCGCGCGCGGATACACGATCGAGGCGCGCGTGCGGACGTCGGCGCAGACGGGCGTCGAGATGGAAGCGCTGACTGCCGTGGCTGTCGCCGCCCTGACCATCTACGACATGGTCAAAGCGGTGGACAAGTCGATGGTCATCGGCGACATACAGCTGGAGTACAAGGCTGGCGGACGGAGTGGGACCTACCGCCGCCGCCCGCGCTGAGGTGCGGCCTGCCGGTCGCGATCGATGCATAATTTCTACATGAAACGGACGGCGCTCACACTGGGGGTCGTACTGATGACTGCGGGACTCGCTGCGTCGTTTCAGCGCGCCGGCAGCCTGGCACCAGCCCAGGGCGGCGCAAGGCTTCCCGTGTACGGGTACGAAGTTGTTCGCACCTATCCGCACGATCGCGGGGCCTTCACGCAGGGCCTCGTGTTCCACGACGGCCTGCTGTACGAGGGCACCGGCCTGCAGGGTCGATCGTCGATCCGGCGCGTCCGTCTCGAGACCGGGGAGGTCCTCAATCGCCGCGGAGTTCCTGCGCAGTACTTCGGCGAGGGCATCGCGCTCGCGAACGGCGAGCTCTTCCAGCTGACCTGGAAGTCCGGAGTCGCGTTCGTCTACGACCTCGAGAGCTTGGGGATGACTCGCTCCTTCAACTACAGGGGCGAAGGATGGGGGCTGACCTACGACGGCACCAGCCTCATCATGAGCGACGGGACCGATCAGATTCGCTTTCTGGATCCCAGGACATTCTCGGAGCGGCGCCGCATCCGCGTGACAGGTGCGGGACGACCCGTCCATGCCCTGTACGAGCTCGAGCTGATCGAGGGGGAAATCTGGGCCAACGTCTGGCAGACCGATCAGTTCGCGCGAATCGATCCGGCCTCCGGCAATGGTACCGCCTGGGTCGACTTGTGCGGATTGCTCTCGCCTGCCGAACGCGC
>JBFWPD010000589.1:0-2555 GCA_050250175.1 Vicinamibacterales bacterium | reverse complement strand
CTTGGCGACGCGATCGACAAACTGTCGCGCCACGACCACTTCGATAGTGCTCGAGGCGCTCTTCGCCTCGATGCCGTGGTCGCGCTTGAGTAGCGCGGCCACTTCTTGGCTGGTGGTTCCTAGAAGCTCTGCAACTTTGTAGATCCGAACAGTACCGCGATAGGGCTGCTGTGAGGACTGGATGGGCTGCCCGGGCGGCACGCGAGGCGGCGCGTCGCGTGGGGCCGAGGCCTCAGGCATCCGCGAAGGAGAGCGTGTCTCTTCTGGCTCCCTCTTTGACCCCGCGAACAACTCCTGCGTCGATACCGAGAGTCCGCGCTCTCTGGCAATTTGCGCTATGAAGCCCCTGGCAAAGTTAAGTTCAATACGGCTGTCGGGTTTCAACCCCCTGATGCCGTGACGACGTTCCAGCAGCGTGTACACGTCGCGTACAAGCAGGCCAAGTAGCTGCGCAACTTGTGAAACCGGCACTGAGTTCACTCGGCACCTCTCGTTGCTACGCCGTTTACGGCGGACCCGCGTGTAGCCCAGCGCTCTTCGGTCTGCCGTTCTTGCAGATATTGCGTCGGGTCCTGGGCCGCTTAGAGCGTCGGATTGCGAGGGAGCGTCAGGCGAGCCTTGACAACGACCATCGAGTCGTGGCTGCCACGGTCGCTCGTCTCTGCCTGAGATATTGACACGCGGCGCTAAGTGCGGAATCCGAGGCGGCTATGCTGCCGTCGAATCTCGTCCACAATGGACTCCTCCACCAATCCAGCGTGAGCTAATGATACTCAAGGCGGCGGCAGCCGCGGGCCTTCTAGATCACAATGCGCTCGATCTCGTCCAGCGTCAATTCGTCGTTCGTTCGGTCGTAGAGCTTCGTTGTGCGAGGCGATTCATGGGCCGCAATCTGCTGCGCCTTCTCGATGGTTCCACCGTTCTCAAGATACGCTGTGATGCCGGTGGCCCGGAACGTGTGGCAACAGGCGTGGACGTCGAGACCCGCTCCCTTCGCGCGCCGGTAGATCATCCGCAAGACATCCAGGCGGTGCATGCTCCTGTCCGTCAAGTGACGATTCCGGCCCACCGTCCTGAACAGCGGCCCTTTCGCGTCGTCTTCGATTCCGGCCGCGGTCATGTACGCATCGAGATACGCCTCCGCGTTGTGATGCGCCGGCACCTCGTGACGCTTGCCGCCCTTTTCGTGGAGCCGAAACCACCACCGCTTGCCCGACGGAAAGTAGTCTTCGACCCTCATGCCGACGGCCGCGCTGACGCGCGCGAAGCTGTACACCATGACCCCGATGAGCGCGCGGTCGCGCAGACCGATGATGTCGGAGGTGTCGATCGCATCCAGGAGCTGCCGCGCCTGATCGGCGGTGAGCACCGGCGTCTTGCCGCGCTTGACGACGTACTTCGGCCCGCGCACGGAAGAGGCCGGGTTCATCGGCAGTACCTGGCCGACAACCATCCAGTCAAAGAGCATCCGAATGGCCGCGAGCGACTGCTTGGCGGTCGGGGCAGACTTCGTCTGGCCGAGCTGCTCGACGTAGGCGGCAACGATGACCGGCTCAACGCGCTCGAGGCGGACGCCGTGATCGTCGAGCCAACTGCAGAAGTCGTTAAGGGCGCGGGCATACGCCGCCCGTGTGTTCGGGTTACGGATGGTGACGGTGAAGAATTCGAGGAAGCGACGGCTCGCCTGTTCTCCGGCGTTGGCGATGACGGCAGGGAGGCAAACAGCCCCGACGCGGTCCCTGTGTGGGACCAGCGAGACATGGTCGGGTGCGGGTTGATCGTTCATGGTGTTCACCCGAGTCCCGGGAGCGTCCACCAATCACGCGCGGCATGCAGCACTCGGACGATGGTGACACCGTCCGCATCGGGCTGGTAGAAGATGAGCACGTTCTCGAAATCCGCCACGCGCCACTTGCGGAGGCCGACAAGGTCCGGGTGACGCAGAACCAGCAGTGGCCCCATTTCTGGCTGCGTGGCAAGCAGCTCGAAGCTCGTTTCCGCCGAGGAGAGAAACCGTTCAGCGGTGTCCAGGTCCGCGTGCTCCCCAAGGTAGGCAACGTGCTTGATCAGGTCTTGCTTGGCGGCCGCGCGCGTGAAGACCTGGCGCATGGGGTCAACGCGGCTGGCGAGACTGGACGCGAGCCAGCGCCTCGCGCCGGATGTCGTCGAAGTCCTGGCGCGTGAGCGCGGTCTTCTCGCCGGCGAGCCCTTCGAGCAGCAGGGTTTCAAGCTGCTCTTGGGCGCGGCGGCGCTCGTCCTCCCGGATGAGTTCGCGCATGTACTCGCTGACGCTGCTGTAGCGCCCGGTCGCGATCTGGGCATCCACGAACGCCTTCAGGGGTTCGGGCAGCGAGATGTTCATGGTTTCCATGGGCCGCGTTCCTCCAAAGCTCCACCTTAGCGTATATGGCAATACATGTCAATTATTGCCATACACAGATCCATCGAGGATTATGGAAGATGAGCCTTATGACGTATCATAAAGGACGTTATGATACGTATGAATGGAAGAGGTGTCGGACCGAATGGGATTGACGAGCGGGATTTCCCAGTCT
>JBFWPD010000588.1:0-2561 GCA_050250175.1 Vicinamibacterales bacterium | reverse complement strand
TAACGGTATTTCATCAGGCTCCGGGCTACAGGCTACGGGTTTTCAGGCTCCGGGCTACAGGCTTCAGGCGCGTCACGCTGTTCCGCTGCATTGCATTCATTCAGTCGGGCCCTCACTGATACTCGATACGCGACGTCTGTTGTCGTCCCTGAAGCCCGGAGCCTGTAGCCCGAGGCTAGTTGTAGTACTTCTTCTTCCCCCCGGGGATCCGGATGTCTTCCTCGAGCAGTTGTTCCTCGAGACGGCTCGGACGCCGGGGCGTCGGCTCGCCGGCGGTCGCGTAGCCGCGATCCTCGCTGCGGCTGATCTTCTTCTGAGCGCAGAGCCCTTCGAGCACGAAATCGATGGCCGAGGCGACGATGGGCGCCGCGGCGTCGGGCGGCGCGCCGGCCCTCACGGCCAGGTCCCGAAGCCCCTCGACGGCTCGTGTGCGCGAGACAATCTCCGCAGCCGAGACGTCGTCGCCAAGCGGCAGCGTGCCTCCAAGGTCGAACCACTCGACGACGGTCCGCGTGTCCGTGCCGTCGAACGCGCTGCTGAAGACCGTTCCCACCGCTGAGCGAATCAGGTCGCGCGCCACCTGCTCCGCGCCACGCAGTTCGCCCTCGTACTCCAGCTCGAACTTGCCGGTGATCGACGGGATCGCCGCATAGAGATCGGTGACTCTCGGGACGGCCACCGGTTCGCGGTTGAGGAGGGCGCGCCGCTCGGCATTCGAGACCACCAGCTCGAGGGTCGAGATGGGCAGCCGCTGGCTCACGCCCGAGCGCTTGTCAATCTTGCGATCGGCGCGCGCCTGAAACGCCACTTCCTCGACGACCTCGCGAACGTGATCGGGAATCTCGACCGCCACTCCGGACGGACGGTTGGTCCAGGCTTCCTGCCGCGTGATGGTCACGCCGTTCTGGCGCGTGGCCGGATAATGCGTGCGAATCTCCGAGCCGATGCGGTCCTTGAGCGGCGTGATGATCTTGCCGCGCGCCGTGTAATCCTCCGGATTCGCGGTGAAGACCATCAGGAGATCGAGCGGCAGCCGGATCGGATAGCCCTTAATCTGAATGTCGCCTTCCTGCAGGATGTTGAACAGGCCCACCTGGATCTTTCCCGCGAGGTCGGGCAGCTCGTTGATTGCGAAGATCCCGCGATTCGCGCGCGGCAGCAGCCCGTAGTGCATCGTCATCTCGTCGGAGAGATTCAGGCCCGCCTGCGCGGCCTTGATCGGATCGATGTCGCCGACCATGTCGGCGATCGTGACGTCCGGTGTCGCCAGCTTCTCCACGAACCGGGCCTCGCGGGACAGCCACGCAATCGGCATCTGATCGCCTTCGCGGGCCACGCGCGCGCGGCAGGCGCCGCACACGGGCGCAAAGGGATCGTCGTGAATCTCGCAACCGGGAATCACCGGGATCGCCTCGTCGAGCAGATCGACGAGGCTGCGAAGGATGCGGCTCTTCGCCTGCCCGCGCAGCCCGAGCAGGATGAAATTGTGACGCGCCAGGATCGCGTTGATCAGCTGCGGCACCACCGTGTCGCCGTAGCCGATGATGCCCGGGAACAGCGCGTCGCCGGCCTCGAGCTTGCGGATCAAGTTGTCGCGGATTTCCTGCTTGACGGATGGCATCGGCGCGGCCCCGGCCCTCCGTTGACGTCGAAGCTCGCCGAGAGTCTGTGCGCGTTCTGCCATGACGCGATTCTATCAGGCCGCGCCCCGGCCCTCGGCCGCCGCCATCGCCGTCGGCTGCCGGGTAGACTTCGCTGGTGGCCCATCCGTTCCTTCAGGTCGGACGCCGTCTGGTGTTCGCGCACCGTGGCGGCTCCGATCTCGCGCCTGAGAACACGCTGGCGGCGTTCGACAATGGACTCGCGCAGGGGGCGGATGGTCTCGAGCTCGACGTGCGATTGTCGGCCGATGGCGTCCCTGTCGTCCTGCACGACCTGCGGCTCGACCGCACTTCGAACCTGACGGGTCCTGTGTCGGCGTTTACCGCACGCGAGCTGGCCGGAGCGGATGCCGGTTTTCACTTCCAGACCAACGGCCGGCAGCCATTCCGTGGCCAGGGTGTCGGCATTCCGACGCTCGAATCGGTTCTGACGCGCTATCCCGGAGTCCCTCTCATCATCGAGCTGAAAGAGGAGAGCGAGCCGCTGGTCGAGTCGGTGATTGCTGGAGTTCGGGCGGCCGGCGCATCCGATCGCGTGTGCCTGGGTTCCTTCTCCTGGCGGGCGCTTCGCCGTGTGCGGTCACTCGCGCCGGACCTGGCAACCAGTGCCGCCAGAGCTGAGGTGCGGTGGGCGCTCTACCGTTCGCGCTGTCGATTCCCGGTGCACCGCGTCCCGTATCGTGCCTATCAGGTTCCCGAGGTGTCGCGCGGCAGTCGCGTCGTCTCCGCGCGCTTCGTTGCCGACGCGCATGGCGCGGGATTGCCGGTGCAGGTGTGGACGGTGGATCGGACATCGGATGCGCAGCGTCTCATCGAGTGGGGAGTCGACGGACTGATCACGGACCGTCCTGACGTCGTCGTCCCGCTCGTTCGAGGGTCGTTATCCGCCAGTTCGTCCCC
>JBFWPD010000587.1:0-2575 GCA_050250175.1 Vicinamibacterales bacterium | reverse complement strand
AGGGTGTGAAGCCGGTTGCGTGGCGGTAGCGCCAGGTTTGAGTGGGCGGCGATGAGGTGGCCAACCAATTCTTGTGCCAGCGCCTCCGCCGCAAGGTGACCGCCCGGACGCGCTTGCGCGATCTCTCTCAAGAGCTGGTGCGCCGCGCGCTCCAGGACGAGGTCGCGGATCAGGAACCGCGGCACGATCTCGACCAACCGTGAATCGCGGTCCATGCCGTCCTCAACGGCTTGGTCGATCAGCTGCCGAGATAAATAGACAAGAGTGACGTCCCCGGTCTTGTCGAAGATCCACCGCGTGTCAGCATCGGGCGGCAGGATCGCCAGCTGTCCTGGCGTGACGCTCCCAGCCATCCGCCGGCCGTATAGGGTTCGCTCGAGCCTGAGCGGCTGCCCGTAGTTCACACCGAAGGCTGGAACCGCAAGCGGCGGCAGGCGTACGTCTACCTGACCCAAGCGAAAGCGGCTCACGGCAATCCCGTTCCACGCGTTTTGTGGGCTCAACAGCCTCACATTGGCGCTAGCCTGCACATGCACGGTTTGCAGCGCTTTCCACTCCGGCCTGGCCGGCATCTCGCCCATCACCAACCTCACAGACGCTCTCCCTGGGCCGTCCACGCCGCGGCGCCGCTGTAATGCGCCTACGTGCGTGCGCGGGTGCTGGTGCAGCCCGAAGAAAAAGAATCGCAAGACTGCGAAAACCCTTGAGCCTATAAGAATGCCTGCAGCCTAACAATTGTCCGTTACAGGATCATGATCGCCACGGAGCACTGACCTAAGCCGCGCAAGGAGGGGGAGCATGGCGCCGTTGCTGCAGCCTGCCGAGTGCTGTGTCCTTCTCGTCGACCCCAGGAAGCAGAACATCACCCATCTTGGCGAGTTCGCGCGACAGCACCTCAGCTCCTCGCTCATGCTCCTCGCCAGGGCTGTTCATACAGCTCGGGTTCCAGCCCATCTCGCTTTCGTCGCCGCCGTGCCCGATCCTGAGGAGTGGTTGGTCGACGTCGCGCAACTTGCACCGGCACGAAGCTATGCTCTAAGCGACTCCGGCTCATCGTGGGCCAGCTCGGACCTGGCCGCGACGCTCGCGGCACACGGCAGGCGATCGCTCGTGCTCGCCGGTTTCTGGCTCGAGACGAGGGTCACATTCATGGCCCTTCCAGCACTTGCCACCGGCTTCGAGGTGTTCGTCGTCATCGATGCGACCGCGGCGCGCGACGCGGACGCGCGATGCGCCGCCATCCATCGTCTCCTGCACGCAGGCGCCGTCCTGACGACGACTCATCAGCTCATCGGAGAGTGGACGGAAACGTCCTCCAATCCCAACCAGCGCTCGGCGCTGTCTCTTCTCGTCTCAACGAGCTGAAGACATTCCCGACCGCCGATTCCGTTGGCACCGGTGCGCTGCGCGCGGGGCAGCGACGACGCCTCGTCACGCAAAAGTGACTACGGGGTACCACTGAATGAATTGTGCGTGCCAAACGTCTAAAGGACAAAACATGAGTCTGGACGATGCTCGCGAGATCGTCCGTTGTTTCACCGCACCTTACCGCACCGTCACGAGGGTAGCGTCCGGCACCGATGCCCAACCGCAGGGAGTGCATCTGAGGGAGTAACCCATGTCGCAAGCCAGTGCCCCCGTCCGGCCGACTAGGCTACCGTCTCTCATAGCCTACGACTATCTCCGCACCGCAACGCTGCCCGACTGGGCCTGGGAGTGCCTCCGCCGCAACTACGACTACCAGGCAGGCGCGCGGCTCGGCCACCGCAGGGGCGTAACGCGGTACCGTCTTACGGCCGGGCCGGTCCTCACCCGCTTGCGGGCCCGCCACGACCGCGCCGAGGCGTGGGGACTCGCCTGCTTTCGTTGATCCCAAGCTGACGGCCGCAGAGGGTCACCCGGTCTGGCTGCCCGAGACCGGAGCCGGTTCTCTGCGCCTTGACGCGGCATCCTTCGACCGTCCCGCGGACGATCGTCCAGGGCTCCTCATTCCCGCCCTCCCCAATGTCGAGCACATCCTTCTCGACACCGTGGGCCGGCAGCATGTCATCCTGCGCTCTGGATCTGCGTTCTTGCAGCTCACCATCACTGGAAGCGACGGCATCATCGCTCCTACAGTCCTTGTTCTGCGCCTCCATCGCCGCGACGATGTTGGCGTTGTCAGCGAAGCGCTTGCCACACTCGACAGCCTTATCTCGGCCCGTGATGGCCTTGGGAGCACATCGCCAGGCTGGACCGCGGCGACGGGGAGACTGCGCGACGCCCTGATCGCTGTCGATTGCCATCGTGCTGGCCTCACGCTGCGAGAGATGGCCGTCGTCATCTACGGCCGGCAACGCGTCGACCGCGATTGGCCCGGCAAGGGCCTGAGAGATCGCATGCGTCGCAACCGCCAGCGCGGCCTTGCTCTTTGCAACGGCACCTACCTCGATCTCCTGCGATGAAGCGAGGGGTGTGCAATCTGCGCCCCCCTCACGCTGCTACTCCCCAAGGTCCTGCGGTTCACACAGATTGATGCCATCGATGAGCTGGAGACCCACTCTCATGTTCGACGATGACGATGACGACAATGACG
>JBFWPD010000586.1:0-2588 GCA_050250175.1 Vicinamibacterales bacterium | reverse complement strand
GGACCGAAGATGCGCTCGCAGAACAAGCCGTCACGCTCGGAGCGATACGTGCGGTAGTTGATCGTCTCCGGCTTCTTGACCTCACCAAACGACCACGAACGGATGTCCTCCGGCGATGCCAGCCGGATCGTCACCGACGCGTAGTCGTTGATCTTGTCGTAGATCGTCTCGACCATCAGTCTCTCGCAGGGCTAGGAGTGCGCAGAATGCAGTAATCGCGGGTTTGCGTTGCGTCGCCCGCCATCACGACGCCATCACCTGCTCCGCGCTGCCGCGCTTGTGGAGCTCGATGTTGAGGGCCAGGCCCTTGATCTCGTTGCAGAGCACGCCGAAGGAGACCGGCGTGCCGGGCTCCAGGACGTTTTCGTTCTTGACCATCGCCTCGTAGATCTTGGTGCGACCGTCGACGTCGTCCGACTTCACGGTCAGCAGCTCTTGGAGGACATTCGCGGCGCCATACGCCTCGAGCGCCCAGACCTCCATCTCGCCGAAGCGCTGGCCGCCGAACCGGGCCTTGCCACCCAGCGGCTGCTGCGTGATCAAGGAGTACGGGCCGGTGGCGCGGGCGTGGACCTTGTCGTCCACGAGATGGAGCAGCTTCATCATGAAGAGGCAGCCGACCGTCGTGCGCTGCACGAACGCTTCGCCGGTGCGACCGTCGAAGAGCTGGGACTTGCCGTCGGTGTGACAGCCGGCCCGACGCAGCGCGTCCTCGATGTCGACCTCGGTGGCGCCATCGAACACCGGAGTCACTGCGCGGAAGCCGAGCTTCTTCGCGGCCCAGCCGAGGTGGGTCTCGAGGATCTGCCCGACGTTCATGCGGCTGGGAACGCCCAGCGGGTTGAGCACGAGGTCGACCGGGGTGCCGTCCTCGAGGAACGGCATGTCTTCGATGGGGAGGATCTTGCTGATGACGCCCTTGTTGCCGTGGCGCCCGGCCATCTTGTCCCCCACGGAGATGCGGCGCTTCGTGGACACGAAGACCTTGACCATCTCGAGCACCCCCGTCGGCAGCTCGTCGCCGCGCGACAGCCGGTTGACGAGCTTGTTCTTCTCGGTCTCCGCGATCTCGATCTTCTCGTTGTAGTCGTGGAGCAGTTCGAGCAGCCTCGTGCGCTTGGCCTTGTCGGCGTCACCCTCCGCGAGCCCGCGCACGACGTCGCGAACCTTGCGCAGGTCGAGGATCAGCATCTCCTCCATCACGGCGAGCGCCTTGCCGTCGGCGTCCTTGATCGGGCTCCCCCATGCCTCGGTGGCCTGGTTCAGCAGCGACTTCGTCGACGCGCGATACTGCCGGAGGAACTCGATCTCCGCGTTCTTGATCTCCTGGAGATTACGGGCGCGCTCGTTCTCCGTGAGGTTCACCTTGCGGCTGAACTTCTCGGCGGCGATCACGATGCCCTCGACGCCGGTCGGCACTTCGAGCGAGGCGTTCTTCACGTCCTCACCGGCGCGGCCGAAGATCGCGTGCAGCAGCTTCTCCTCCGGAGTCAGCTCGCTCTTGCTCTTCGGGGCGACCTTGCCCACCAGGATGTCGCCGGCGCGCACGCGCGTGCCGACGCGGACGATGCCGGTCTCGTCGAGGTTGCGCAGCGCCCGCTCGGAGACGTTCGGGATGTCGCGGGTGAACTCCTCGCGGCCGAGCTTGGTCTCGCGGATCTCGATGTCGAACTCATCGATGTGGATCGACGTGTAGACGTCGTCCTTCACCATGTTCTCGGACACCAGGATGGCGTCCTCGTAGTTGTAGCCGTCCCACGGCATGAAGGCGACCGTCACGTTGCGGCCCAACGCGAGCACGCCCTCACGAATGGCGGCGCCGTCGGCGATGATCTGGCCCTTGATGACCTTCTCGCCCTTCTTGATGATCGGCACCTGGTTGATGCAGGTCCGCTCGTTGAGGCCCTCGAACTTGCGCAGCTTGTAGGCCTCGTCGTCGACCACGATCTTGGTGGCGTCGACGAAGGTCACCACGCCGGCCTTCTTGGCCCGCACGCACATGCTCGAGTTCGCCGCGACGACGGACTCCATGCCGGTGCCGACCAAGGGCGACTCGCACACCAGGAGCGGCACGGCCTGCCGCTGCATGTTCGAGCCCATCAGCGCACGGTTCGCGTCGTCGTGCTCGAGGAACGGGATGAGCGATGCCGAGACACCGACGATCTGCGCCGGGCTCACGTCCATGTAGTGGATGGTCTTGGGGTCGACCATCTCCGGGTCGCCGTGGACGCGAGCGATGATCTTGCCACCCTCCGCGACCAGGTTGCTCTTGGCGTCGAGGACCGCATCGGCGGGCACCACGATCGCGTGGTACTCCTGGTCGGCGCGCAGCCACTTGACCTCGTCGGTCGCCTTGCCGTTCTTCACGACGCGGTAAGGCGTGGTGAGGAAGCCGTAGTCGTCGAGGCCGGAGTAGATCGCGAGGCTCGAGATCAGGCCGATGTTGGTGCCTTCCGGCGTCTCGATCGGGCAGAGTCGGCCGTAGTGCGAGATGTGGACGTCGCGCACCTCGAAGCCGGCGCGCTTGCGGTTGAGACCGCCCGGGCCCAACGCCGAGAGCCGGCGCTCGTGGGTGAGCTGCGACAGGG
>JBFWPD010000585.1:0-2618 GCA_050250175.1 Vicinamibacterales bacterium | reverse complement strand
GCACGGACGGCCAGCGGCTGCGGCCGTACGCCTGCCGTGTCAAAGATTCCGACGAGCGTCTTGGTGCCGCCTACATCGACTGCTAGGATCATGCGCGCTCACTGGCAAAGCGCGCCGCGCTTTGCGATTGACATTGGCGCCATTCTCCTTCATCTTGAAACCGTTCCCCAGCGCTTAACGATAGAGCGGAGCGCGTTTGCCCACACCCTCTCCCGACCTGCCCGATCCTCCCTCCCTCGCCGGCCAGGTCGTCGTCTTCACTGGAAAGCTCAGCTCGCTCGGACGCCGTGATGCGCGCCTTCTCGTCGCACGCCTCGGCGGCGAAACCGCAGACGACGTCAACGCGAAGACGACGATGCTGGTGGTTGGCGCGGAGGGATTCGCGGGCACCGGAGAAAAGAGCAACAAGCTGCGTCGCGCCGAGGAGCTGAACGCGCAATCCGCCGATCAGGTCGTCATTCTCACCGAAGACACGTTCTGCCGAATGGCAGGCGTGCCATCGCCCGAGGCGCTGAAGCGGCAGTATCACGCCATGCGCGACCTGCTCGCCCGCTACCGCCTGCTTCGCGAAGATCATCTGCGTTATCTCACCAAGTGCGGAGTCATCAAGCCGGTGCTTCGGACCAACGCAGACACCTTCTACGGCTTCCAGGACGTTGCCGCGATCAAGCAGGCGAACGACGAGCTGGCGAAAGGATCCAGTTTCAGGGGCGTAGTCCGCTTGCTGCTGGCGGCTCGCGAAGGCCAGCTCGCGCTCGACTTCCGCATCGATGCAACGCCAGCCAGGGTCATCGCCCTGCCTCCCAGGCAGGCGGCGGCGCCGCGGATTCAGCCGCAGACCGGGTCGCACGACACCGCCCTCGCAGAGGAACTGTTTCGCACGGGCTCGGCACTCGACGACGGGGATGAGAGCAGGCGGGAGGAGGCAGCAACTGCGTACCGGCGTGCGCTCGAGATCGATCCCTATCTGGTCGCAGCGCTCATCAATCTCGCGAACATTCATTACGGGCGCGACGAGCTGGTCGAGGCGCAGGCGCTCTACGAACGGGCGATCGGGCTCGAGCCCGACTTCTTCGAGGCCCACTTCAATCTCGGGAACATCTACCACGACCTCCGGCGGTTCGCCGAAGCGCAGTCGTGTTATCGCGAGGCGCTCCGGCTGAATCCCAACTACGCTGACGCGCACTTCTACCTCGCTGTGACGTTCGAGAAGATGGGCTTGTCAGACGACGCGCGGCCTCACTGGCGGGCGTACCAACGGCTGGCGCCACACGGCGAATGGGTGGAGCTGGCGCGCGAGTTCTCCGACTGAGACCTCCCGCACGAGACGATCCCGGAACGCAGCGGCAGCCGGGTGGCTAGTACCGCTCGTCGTAGGTGCGCTTCTTGGGCGTCCTGCGGAGCTTGAAGAAGGTGCAGTCCGGGCACCAGGCTTCAGGGTTGAAGCTCGTGCCCGCGAGCGGCAGCACGTCGCGGTGAATACAGCATTCGGGGCCGTCCTCGGGAGGACGCCGCCACCGGCACGACTTGAAGCGCTGCACCGCTGGTGAGAGCGTCGCGGTGTCGCTGTTCGTGGGAGCTGAGGTGGCTTCGGATCGAGGAGGCCAGTTCGGATCCGACATCAGACAGTACATTCTATGCGAACGCCAACGGACTTTTCCAGAACCGCCAGCGCTCGCTGTTCTTCCGGCGATACCAGTGTGATCGCGTGACCCGCTTCTTCCGCGCGCCCCGTCCTGCCGACACGGTGCACGTAGGCCTCGGGTGAGTCGGGGACCTCGTAGTTGATCACGGTGTGGATACCGTCGATGTCGAGGCCGCGTGCCGCGATGTCGGTCGCAACCAACACCTTGTGCTTGCCGCCCCGGAATCCTTCGACAGCTGCGCGCCGCTGCTCCTGTGTGCGGTCGGCGTGAAGCGATGCGCAGCGGATGCCCGCTGACGCGAGCTTGCGCGCGAGCCGTTCCGCCCCGATCTTCGTGCGCGAGAAGATGAGCACCGGCCCCTCGGGTCTCCGCAGGTGGTCGATCAACCATTCCAGCTTGTGGCTGCCGGCAACCGTGACGGCGCGGTGCGTGATCGTCTGTGCAGGCTTGCTTCGCTGTCCCACCTGGACGAACGCTGGTTCACGGACGATCTCGAGCGCCAGCCGCACCACGTCGTCCGGCATGGTCGCCGAGAAGAAGAGTGTCTGCCGGCGCGCAGGCATCGCGGAGATGATGCGGCGCACGTCCGGCCAGAAGCCCATGTCCATCATGCGGTCGGCTTCGTCGAGCACGAGCAGCTCGACGGCGTTCAGGTCGGCGTTCTGCTGCCGCATGTGATCCATCAGGCGTCCGGGTGTCGCCACGATGATGTCCACGCCGGCCTTGAGGGCGCGCTCCTGTACGCCCATCTCGACGCCGCCGTAGACGGCGGCGCTGGTGACGGACGTGTGATAGGCGAGGCCGTGGATCTCGTCCTCGATCTGAACGGCCAGTTCACGTGTCGGCGCCAGCACGAGCACGCGGCTCTTTGCGCCCTGGGCCCCCTGGTGTTCGGTCCCCGCTTCGGGCTCCGACTTCGAGAGCAGGAGCTTCTGAAGCGTCGGCACGACGAAGGCGCAGGTCTTTCCGGTC
>JBFWPD010000584.1:0-2623 GCA_050250175.1 Vicinamibacterales bacterium | reverse complement strand
ATGTGGAAATGCATAGCAAACTCAGAAGGTCACCTGCAGTGTCGTCGACAGCTCGAACAAAGACAGGGCTCCTGACCACGCGCCAAGCTTCTCGGCGCTTCGGACCAGCGGCCGGACGGATTCTGGCAAGGACAAGGCCGGAGCGTGCGAGAGGGCAACCACTTCGCCAGAAGCTGGGTCGAGAAAGAGCAGGCGCGCCTTTAGCGCGAGCGTCACAGCTTCCAAAGTCTGCGGTCGCAGTGCCTTCGCGCGGCTCTCAAGCGACAGCAGAACGTCCGTCTTCGCGTGCTTGGACTCCGCGAATTTGCCGGCGAAAAGCCGGAGGCCAGAGGCTCTTTGTGTCGATGCGACCATGTTCGCCGTGTCCTCGTCAAAGAGCAGTGGTAGAACCACAAACAGCACCGGCACTGGCGTCGTTGCGGGTGCCTGTCGAACGACGGCGTACGCCGCGCTGAACCGCCAGAGCAAGACCGACGCAAACGCTGCGTTCTGGACGGCATCCACTTCTCGCGACAAGGCGCTCATGCTTCACCTCCCTTGTCCTTGCCGCCCGGTGGCGCGCCTCCGAGGCGCTCCTTGTAATGAGGGTGCCAGCCGATGTCGAGTGCATCCGCCATCGCGTGGTAGCACCCCGGACCGAAATGGCTTGGGACAGGGCGTCCATCGAGAGCTGCGTCGACTTGAGCGCACTCTGAGTACAACAACTTGCCTCGGTTCTCAGGAGCGTGTTGGGACGCCTGCACCGCAACAGCGTCCCGTTTGGCTCGCCATGTCCTCTTTAGCCGTTCTTCAAGCTCATCGAAACTGTCCCGGTGGACCAAACCTTTTGCAGCCCACACGGACCTGTTTGCCGACGCCCGCAAGTAGTCGGTCGCGGCCGCGAGCTTCGTGTCGTAGTCTGACCCGATCAGGTCCAGTTGCTTCACATATACGCGACTCTGAAGTTCCAAATCGACCGCCTGCTGCGTCGGAGCCGGTGCGAAGGAGTTCAGGATCTCGAACCTATCCACTCGACGTACGAACGCACCCAGTTCCACGTTGAAAGCGTCCGTAGAGATAACCGCCGGCTTCTCCTGTTCGATAAGTCCGTCAAGATTCAGCTTCACCCAGCCGAGCATTTGGTTGGCGACGATCTCCAACACGTGTTCGGAGATCACCTTTGTCCGAAGCGGCGCGAGAACGTCCACGCCTGAGCGGCCCGACCCGAAGGCCAGGCTCATACGACTGATCACCTCTGTGGCGATCGACGTCTCGCCAAAGATCACGGCCAAGTGAGGCGCCAACGAAGCAGGCGTACTGCGGCCACCCTTGCGGGTGCGGGCCGGTGCGCCGACGAAGAGGGCACGCGCCGTTGCCAGTGCAGTTCCAGCCTCAGCCAGGGAACGAGCGGAATCGAAAGAGTGAGCGAGGGCTCCCACACGCTTCTTCGAGACGAAAAGCTCGAAGTCTGTGCGCGCAGCGTCTATGTCTCCGTTCTTTACTCCCCTCACCCAGTTGGCCAGCGTCTTCCAGAGTTCCGGGGAGCGGTCCGCGATGGGGTTGGTACGTGGCCCGACGCTCTTCGTTTGAATGAGGGTTGCATGCCCGGCAGGTCCAGACTCCGCCACATCGTCCAGCGCCTCGACGGAAACGAATGTCCCTGGTTGCGCGCCAAGCAAGCGCACCAAGGCCCGAGTCGTCTGCAGCGAGTAGCCCAGGAACTGACCTGGGACCTGCGATGGGCGGCGGACGCGTTTCGCGGTCATTGTTGGCCGTGGGCGTATTCTACCCGCGAACGCGATAGGAAGCCGTCTCCCCTCCCGGTGTGCTCAGCGCGGTGTGTCGTGGGCTCGGGCACGTGAGCAGCCAGTCTGCCTTCGTCAAGATACAGAAAACCCAGCGCATCACACTCTGTGGCCGCCGGGCGGGGCCGACTGCTCGTACCAGCAGAGGCCGAGGCGTGGCACGCCGTCTGGCCCGGTCTCGTCCTCCATCGCTTCAGTCTGTCAGGAGGCCGCGTACGACCAGCGACAAACGGGGACGACCGACTCAATGAGCAAGAAACTATAGAGACTCTTCGCCGCCGCAAGAATGAACGTGTGCGCATCGGCGCTTGCCGCCGGAGAGCTGGACGCGAGCCAGGTCTCGCCAACCCTCGAGCATCTCGGTGTCGGCCTCGTCGAGGTCGTCTCTCCCGTTCGGGACCCTGGTCAGCGCGCACCATCGCACGAACGACGGCATGGCGCTGCGGACGCTGTCATCCGACGTGCAGCCGACGAAGAGGGCGTCGAGCGCACTCCGCCACAGCGCCGGGCCACCGACCGTTCGCAGGTATTCGATGGTGCGCCGCACCACGTGTTCCTCGATCGCGCGGACGCGACGCCAGGCCCGCAGCTCGGAGCGACGCTGCTTCGCGCAGCACGAGCCGAACGAGCGGTGCGAGCCGCAGGGGCAGTGCTCGCGAGCCGATAGTGGCGACATGAGGCCCCCATCCGGAGTGCGACTGCGACCGCGTTGTTCCGACACCTCATTGTCGGCAAATCTCGAGCGAATGCCACCGCATCGTCGCCCATCGCCCTGACGACACGGCTCAGTTTGACAGTGCGCGGGAACAGGCGTAGCTTCTGATTCATCTGCGCCGTGG
>JBFWPD010000583.1:0-2631 GCA_050250175.1 Vicinamibacterales bacterium | reverse complement strand
AGAAGGAGAAGAGGAGCGCGATGGCAATCTTCGATGCGAGGTAAGGGCCGATGCCAAGGCACACTGCGCGCTCTCTCCGAAAGATGGCGCTCTCCTTCACAATTTCCCGCACGGCACTCAGGGACCCGACGAGAAACGGGACGATTGCGGTCAGGAAGAACATGGACATCGACCGATGCGCCGAGCCACCCTGCGAGGTAAGGATGTCCGCTGGCCACGCGACAAAGTTGACGAGCCCAAGAGCGGGTGCGAGGACGAACATGAGCGCGAGGTTCACTCGATCGCGCTTCATGATGTCGAAGTACCGGCGTGACAAAATGAAAAGCTGGCGCGACGAGGACACGGTCTTCTTGTTGCTCGTCGAATGCGAAGAAGACCGGGCATCCGCCGGAGCCAGCGAGTCCTCGAGGGTCGTGCTCAGTCGAGCGGTGACGTAGCGCGCGAACTGCTCCGATTTGGTGTATCGAGCGGCCCATTCCTCCGGTGATGCCTCTGAGGCCAGCCGGCGGTAGATCTCGTCGAAGTCTTCCACGCCGAAGTACGCGAGCGCCTGATCCGGTGGGCCGAAGAAGGCCAGGTGACCGCCCTTGGCCAGGAAGATGACCTGGTCGCAGAGCATCACGTTCTTCGTCGCGTGCGTGACGAGAACAACCGTTCGGCCATCGTCCGCCAGCGTCCGCAGCAGCCGCATCAGGTCGCCTTCGGTGCCCGGGTCCAGGCCGGAAGTTGCTTCGTCGAGAAAGAAGAGTCCGGGCTGCGTGAGGAGCTCGGCGCCGATCGACACGCGCTTCCGTTCCCCGCCGCTCAAACTGGAGATTGGGACCGGCCGGCGGTCGCGGAGCGCAAGCTGTTCGATCACCGCGTCGATGCGCGTTCTCCGCTCGGTGGCCGTCGTATCTTCGGGGAGCCGCAACTCGGCGGCGTACCCCAGCGCCCGTCCCACCGGGAGCTCGCGGTGCAGGATGTCGTCCTGGGGCACGTAGCCGAGGTTCGTCCGATAGGCCTCGAAGTTGGTGTACAGCGAAGTGCCGTTGAGGAGCACGTCTCCATCCGTGGCGGGCCGGAGGCCGCTGAGAGCGCCGAGAAGCGTCGACTTGCCCGCTCCGCTTGCGCCCACGATGGTGACGAACTCCTGCGGCTCGATCACCAGCGAGATGTCGTGGAGCAGGTTCAGCTTCTCGGTGACGTGCTGACTCAACATCACCGCCGTCAACCGGATGTCCCGCGAGTGATCGACGCTGCGAATGCCCCGCTCGGTCGCCCGCAGCGAGAGGGGACCGACTTGGATGACGTCGTTGGGCCCGACCGAGCGTTGCTCGCCGCGATGCAGCGCAACGCCGTTGACGAACGTTCCGTTCGTCGAGCCAAGGTCTTCGATGACATGCCCGCCGCCCGGAACGGTCGTGATGCGAGCGTGCCGCTGCGAAACAGCGGGGTGCTCGAGATGCAAGTCGCAATCGGGCGACCTCCCGACCGTGATCGGCTTGCCCGGAAGAAGCTGCAGGGGCCGCTCCGTGACGGCCATCTCGGCGGGCCTGCGAATGAGAAAGCGGAGGAGCACCTCGCCCCCGATGCTCAGGATGTCGCCATCGTTGAGAACGTGTGTCCGAACCCGCACGCCACCGACCGTCACCCCATTCGGCGTGTCGAGCGCCTCCATCGCGTACGTTGCTCCCGCGCGCCGCAACACGAGGTGATGCCGGGAAACAACGGCTGAATCGACGACGATGCTGTTGTCCAGGCTTCGACCGAGCGTAACCTCGTCGGCCTCGAGCTCGACTTCGCGCTCGCCGGTCGCGGTCCGCACCTGGAGTCGCGGTCGCACGTTCAGCATGACCGTGCCGCCCGACCCTGTCTGGGCCCGGGCGGCCGGCCACAGGGCGCCCTCGGAGAGCGGGTGCGCGGGCGGGACCGTCGCGCTGTCGTCGAAGATCTGGGCTTTGAAGTCTGCTATCTCGATGAGGTCTTTCGCCCTCAGCTGAACGGGCACGCGAGGCTCCACGGCGCGGCCGTTCACGCGCGAGCCGTTGGCGCTGCCCAGATCGACGAAGACCGGCCCGTCGGATCCCGCCTGCAGCAGCGCGTGGTGGCGCGAGACGTTGGGATCGTCGAGTTGGACGTCGTTGTCCTGGGCGCGCCCAATCGCGAGCCTCTCCGAGATCGGATAGGACCGAGTTCCCTGGGCCGTTGTCAGCAGGACGTTCCACGCCATATTCGAGAGGGCTCCGGCCAGAGCATAGCTTCGTTCGGCGGTGTCGCACCCGTCGCGTCGAAGCCGCCTGACAGTGCACATCGTGCACCGGCGCCGTCGCCCTGCACAATCGCCGACCGCACGTTCGTCGTCAGGCCGCTCGCTTCCCGATCCGAGACGTCCACGCGCCCCACCCGCATTCGTCTGCTTCACGCCCGCATGTCAAAGCGCGAACGGCTGATAGCTAACAGCTAATAGCTAGCCAGGTGAACCTGAAAGCCCTCGGCCGTGCCGTTGCGTGACCAAAATTCGCGTTAGGGCTTGACACAGAATAACCTTTCATATACAGTAGATACGTGGTCGATGAAGTGGGCATTCGCACGCGATACCAGGGGATGGCCCCATTGCTGGATGAGCGGCAGCGTCGCTGCTTTGCCGGA
>JBFWPD010000582.1:0-2649 GCA_050250175.1 Vicinamibacterales bacterium | reverse complement strand
GCGCGCCGCATCAGCTCCCAATGCCATCCTGATGGCGATCTCTCGCGCGCTGTCTCGCACCAGAGACACGTACAAAGACGCGCAACCGAACGCCAGAAGGGAGACGCCGAGTAGTGCGAGCACCGCACAAATCACACTAGCCACTCGCTGACCTGCCGTCGCCTCCTTCAAGTACTCATCGAAGGCATGGACCTCACTAATCGCCGCCTTGGGATCCAGGTCCCGCACGATCTGCCGAAGTTCAGGAACGAACTCGAGAGGTGGGCCCTGCGTGCGCACTCGGATGATGGCGGTGGCACCGTTCCTCGGATACGGAGTCCAAGCACACGGTACCTCGCCGTCCAGCGGACCATGGCAGAAGCGATCGGCGACGACTCCGACCACCGTTCGCGGTTCTCGCCCGTTGCCAAAGAGCACGGTCTGCCCGACCGGGTCACCCTGGGGCCAGAGCTGCTCAGCGAGGACACGATTGATGACGAGCCCGGTCTTGGCGTCCTCGTCGTTCCTGAACTCCCGGCCAGCGACGAGCCCCACACCATAGCTCTTGAAGTATCCAGGGGCTCCCGCAGACCAACCGGCCCGAAACGACGCATCCTCTTGGCCTGGAAGACTCACGGGCGTCGATCCGATCGCAAACGGGAGGTTCCAGCCAACCGAACCCACCAACACTCCCGGAGAGTCGTTCAGCTTGAGGAGAAGCGCTTCGTAGAATGCCCGCTCGTCTTCATCGGACGGCCCCACGCCCAAGACTCTGGCCAGCAGCACGGCGTCCGGCCTGTCATATCCCAGCGCCACATTCGAGGCACGGAGAAAGCTCTGCGCATAGAGGCCCGCTGTAACTGAGAGAGCCACTCCCAACGCAATCTGAAGGACGAGGAGGGCGTGTCGCGTCGTGATGCGCATGCGGCTCCACGACCAGCCGGCACGGGACTCCTTCAGATCAGCGATCGGGTTGCGGACCGTCGCCATCAAGGATGGCAGGAGCCCAAAGAGCAGAACGCACACAAATCCCAGCACGCCAGCGACGGCCGCCATGCGATAGTCAATCGAACCCGCCGTGGAGAGACGCGTGTTCGGCAGGCTCAAGTAGATTCTCGGCAAGTCAGCGAGCAACTGGGCCGTGACAATCGCCGCGGCGACGCCAAGCAACGCGCCGAGCCCACCGAGCAGCGTCGCTTCTGTCAGCAGCTGGCGGAACAGGCGCTGCCGACTGGCTCCGAGTGCTGCACGCAGCGCGATCTCGCCGCGCCGTGAGGCCGCCCTTCCGACGAGGAAGTTCGCGACGTTGAAGCACGCCGCGAGAAGCAAGAGCGCGCACACCATGAGAAGGACGTAGAGAAACGAGCGCGCCTGTTGGCGGCGCGCAATCCTCATTTCGGTCGCAGGCGTTCCCACGATGCCGGTCGGCCGATAGTTCGTCACCGCCGTGTGCTCCCGGAGCTGTGGAAGCCATGCCTGGGCTCTCTGCATCGCCTCGTTCATGTTCATGTTGGCGGGTAGCCTGCCAAACACGGGAATGAACGGACTGGCCAGGCTCGTGGTGAGCAACGTGCCACCCATGGGTTTGATGGCTTGCATCGGCACCCAGATATCGGTCGGCCCGTTCCAATCCAGATTGAAGCCTTCGAAGCTCTCGGGAACGATACCGATGATGCGTGCGGGATGACCGTTGAGCCTCAAGGTCGCGTCAAGGACGTTCGGATCGCTGAGAAGTCTGGTGCGCCAGAATTCCTCGCTGATCATGGCGACAACGGGCACACCCTCCCAATCGTCCTCGGGCACAAATGTCCGGCCCTGCGCCGGTGGAACTCCCAGGACCGCGAAATAGTTGCCACTCACCCACTCGAAGACGACTTGCTCTGAAGCGCCATCAGTCGCCGCGACACCGATGGCCTTGGCATAGGTCGCGACTTCATCAAAGACATCCTGGACCCGGATGAGGTCCAGATACTGTTGATAGGAGAAGTAGTACCCGATGCGGCCCGGTTGCTCCCGGTCCGTCGTATTCAGAATGACGACTCGCTCGGGGTCCACGACGCCACCGGGTGCTCGATTGAGCAGCCAGTCGACCGTCCCGTAGACAGCAGCCGTCGCGCCGATGCTGAGCGCTAACGAGAGAACGGCGACAGCCGTTGCTCCGGGCGTCCGTCGCAAGCTGCGGAATGCACACTGGAGATCGCGCGCCACGTCCGGAAGAAGGCTGATACCGCGCGCCTCGCGGTGCTCCTCTTTGACCTCGTCGCGGGTGCCGAACTCCATGCGAGCCCGACGAATGGCCTCCCGGTGCGACGCGCCCTGCTGTTCCAGGCTTCGAACGTATTGTTCGAGATGAAAGGCGACCTCGTCGTCCAGTTCACCGTCGACCGCGCTTGAACGAAAGATGGCTCGGAGTCGATGCCTCAGATCGGTCCACATCGCCACGCCTCAGAGTTCTTCGAGCACTCGCGCCACGGCGGCGCTCAGTCGTCGCCAGGCCGAAATTTCGCGATCCAGCTGCTCACGGCCCCGCTTCGTGAGCTCGTAGTACTTGGCCTGCCGGTTGTGTTCGGAGACGCCCCAGGAAGCCCGAATCCATCCCCGACGTTCGAGCCGATGGAGGGCCGGGTACAACGAGCCCTGCCGAATATCGAAGAGCGCGTTCGAGAACTG
>JBFWPD010000581.1:0-2654 GCA_050250175.1 Vicinamibacterales bacterium | reverse complement strand
ACCGTCCTCCCAGTCATACACGTAGCGATTGATCCCGGTCGGACCGTCACGGTAGCCGTAGATGCCGGGCGGCTAAGGGCTCTGCGCAGGCTATGCCCGCCCGTTCAGGAAGATGGCAATGAACTCCTCGTAGTCTACGGCGATCGATATCGCCTGCCTGAGCTGCCGCGCCTGCTCGGAACCTCCACCCACAACGGAGTCCAGCATGTTGAATCCGAGGTAGAAGGTGGATGGAGCCACCGCAGTACTCAGGCTCATGCCCTTCTCGCGCATCTCTGCCGTGAGTACAGGCCCTCCTGAACTGGAGACCTGGACTGCCTGATCGAATGCGTCGGATGTGATGCCGGAAAAATCGTAGTAGCCCTGAAGGAACTTGTTCCAGTATGGAATGCTCTCCTTCTCCAGGCTGAACACCGCGCGATCGATCATCGGCAATCGCGTACCGGCGTCGTTCAGAAAGCCGGAGTCGTGGTCGGCCGGCTCCCCTTCCTCCGGATACCGCTCCTCGAAGTAGTTCGGGTTGCGCTCGAGCACCATCTCGCGATTCGGATCGTTTCGCGTCAGCATGTACGGTCCGGAGCCCACTGGGTACCAGTCGAGCGAGATGTTCTTCTCTGCAAGCCCGGGCTGCGCGTAGAAACGGTCGGCCTCGAAAGGCATTGGCGCGAAGAATGGCATGGCCAGCCAGTAGACGAACTGCGGATACCGTCCTTTCAGTGTCACCCGGAAGGTGTGCCGATCGACGACCTCCACGCCTGCCAGCGGAAAGCGACGAAGGTCGAGCCACTCCCGGTCGCGTCCCGCATGGCGCAATCTGTCGTTCTCCTCCTTCAAGGCTATCGCAAACTCGGACAGACCAACGATGTACTCGGTCATCAACCCCAGGATGGGCGAGTGCAGTCTCGGATGGGCGAGCCGCTTGATCTGGTACACGAAGTCGTCCGCCGTCACCTCCCGGGAACTCGTCTCTCCGAAATCCGACAGCGTTCGGATGCCGGCCAGTTCGTCCGACCGCAGCGCCTGATAACGAGGGCGACCGGCTGCATCCTGGGCGAAGGCAGGATGCGGTTGGTAGCGCAGGTCCGGCCGGATGTGAATCTCGTAGACACTGTAAGCGACCTCCTGCGAGGACTTGGAGTCCACAGGCTGCCCATCGGGACCAAGGTGTCTCACGACAGGCAGCGTGGTCGCGGCAAACGGCTCGAGCCGGAAGGGACGCGCAAGATAGTGGTACTGCAGTGGCGGCGTATAGATCTGTGCGGTAAACGTGATCTCGTTCGAACTATAGGACTGCACGGGATCCAGGTGCTTCGGGCGCTCATTGAATGCCCCGTACAGCACCTGTCCCGTCGCGCCATCATCCGGATACGGATTGTTCCAGGGCGAGCCACACGCCGCCAGAACCGCGGTCAGAGTCAGCACCAGAATCAGAAGCGAAGATCGGCTCCGCATGGTTTCCTTTGGGGCAGGAATTCGCGGCCGATCAGGATCATGGTCAGTCCGACGGGACGCCCCGATATAATAGGACATTCGAATCGGGAGACGAGCGCATGGGATTCTTGCAGGAACGTCGCATACTCATCACGGGCATGCTCAGCAATCGGTCGATCGCCTACGGCATCGCCCGGGCATGCCACCGGGAAGGGGCCAGACTGGCGTTCACGTATCAAGGGGACCGCGTCGAGGACCGGGTACGGGAACTCGCTCGCGAGTTTTCGTCCGATATCGTCCTGCCCTGCGACGTCTCACAGGACGACCAGATCGCTGAATTGTTCGAGTCTCTGGCGAAGCAATGGGACGGTCTGGACGGCCTCGTGCATTCGATAGCGTTCGCACCTCGTGAGGCCCTGGCCGGCGATTTTCTCGACAGCCTGAGCCGTGAGGCATTCCGCATCGCGCATGACATCAGTTCGTACAGCTTTGCCGCGCTTGCCAAAGGCGCCAGGCCACTCATGCAAGGCCGTGATGCAGCGCTGATCACGCTCAGCTACCTGGGAGCCGAGCGATCGTTGCCGAACTACAACGTGATGGGTCTGGCCAAGGCAAGCCTGGAAGCGAACGTGAGATACATGGCCCAGAGCCTTGGGCCTCAGGGCATCCGGGTAAATGCGGTCTCTGCGGGACCCATCAAGACGCTTGCCGCAGCGGGCATCGGTGGTTTCGGCAAGATCCTCGCGCACAATGAACCCGTCGCTCCATTGCGCCGGAACGTCACCATAGACGAGGTCGGAAACGCGTCGGCGTTCCTGCTCAGTTCGCTCTCGAGCGGGATCACTGGCGAGGTCGTGTTCGTCGACGCGGGCTTCAACACGACCGCGCTTGGCAGTGGCGACTGAGTGCGTGCCGAGTTCGTCGGATTTGACTGCTGGCACGAGCCCCCGCCGCTTGGCGACCGTGGCGGCGAGGCAAGACCATCTCGCCGCCAGCATGTGTGGTAGCCCGAAGACGCGGGAAGCGGGTGCGGCAGAGGGTGACAGGTACGTCGAAACGCCGAAGGCACCGAGACCGTCAACGCCCCGTCACGCCACAAACGCTGGACGCGAAGCCGGCCCCTCGCGGCGAATCGGTGGTCAGGGCTGGGCCCTCTTCTCGACCTTGGTATTGTCGATCGTAACGCCCGCGGAGCCCTTGATCGCCTGAACATAGGCATCCAA
>JBFWPD010000580.1:0-2654 GCA_050250175.1 Vicinamibacterales bacterium | reverse complement strand
CAGGTGGGCGACGAACGATCGTGGGTGCGGTACGTGCTGGGGCAGACGCTGACCAGCGGTGAGATCTCCGTTGAAGTGGCTGGCCTGCGGGCGCTGGGATCGGTCGGGAAGGCGCGCATTTTCTCGATGATGGACGGCGGTTCCAACCTTTTCGACAGCAAGTTCCTGTTCAACGTGCAGTACCGGGGCTCGAACGGAAACCCCGACAACGCGATCTCCTACAAGGTGCTGATGGGCGACTCGGATCTGAAGTACGAGCCGCTCCTGCACGAGCGGTGGGAGAGCGTTCGCGGTCTGAATCCCGACGTCTACTATTTGTGGACAGCGACATGGGGCAGCACGTTCCGCCTCACGATTCGCGAGGGTGGCGCCGGCGGCTCGCTCATCTACGACCGGACGCACGAGACGCCCGGGGTGTACAACCCCTTCCCGCACACGGCGTATCTCGGCGCCAACGATTGGGCGGACGAATCCGGTTCGTATCCGGGGGCAATCTACCGGAACCTCTGGGTGGGTGCCGGCCCGCGACCGCCGTCACTGGGCTCGGCACTCCACGAGAGATAGGCAGCGCGAGCTATTTCTTCTTTGCGCAGTCGAACATCCAGGCTACTCCGAACTGATCCTGGACGACTCCGAAGAGGGAGCCCCAGGGCGAATCGAACAGCGGCTGAATTACCTTTCCCGATGCGGCGAGACCCTCGAAGCTGCGACGGGTCTCGTCGGTATCATTCAGACCGAGCGCGACGCTGACTGCACCGGCGCCACCGCCGGGTCGATCTTCGGACGATCCCTCGCTCAGCATCACGAGGCCGTCGCCCACTTTGAGCTCGGCGTGCATCACACGATCGCGCAGGGCCTCGGGACAGCTGCCGTCCATGTCGCCAAACCGCGTGATCGTCTGGACCTTCGCGCCGAGAGCGCGCTCATAGAGCCTGATGGCTTCCTGGGCCTTGCCCGGGAGGATCAGATACGGAGTTGCTGCGAGAATCGCCATGTCGTCAGTCCTTTCGTGAATGTGTTCAACCTCAGTAACCTTAGACTGTCCCCACCGACCAGATCCATCGACGCGCAGCTGAAGTGCGTCAGGCAGCCGCCCCAGCCGTGGAACATCGAGTGCCGAAAACCCTGCCGCGACTGATTCGCAAGCGATCGAAAGTGCACGGCTACGGCGTCTTCGCGGCCGAGGCGATCACGAAGAACACTCGCATCGTCGACTACGCAGGCGAGCTCGTGCGGAACAGCGAGTGCGAGGAACGCGAGGAGCGATACCTCGCCGAAGGCTGTATCTGGGTCTTTCGGATCAACCGGACCTGGAGTCGTGACGCCGCGGTTGACGGCAACATTGCCCGTTTCATCAACCACTCGTGCACGCCCAACTGCTGGTGGGAGGTGGCGGGCAAGACGATCTGGATCCGCGCGTCCCGGACGATTCGCGCCGGAGAAGAGCTGTCGTACGACTATGCGACGGTCGGTGAGCGGACCATTCCCTGCCGATGCCGTCCGGACTGTCCTAACCTCCTCTAGTCCGTCCGGCCCTTCGTAATGCGTTGGTAATCGGCGGGGGTGTCGATATCCAGGAAGGCGCCCTCATCCTGGACCTCGACGTCGCCTGCGGGCGTCGCATACGCTCGAACCACAGGCTTGGCGCCCTGCTCACGGTCGGCATGACGCAGCAGATCGAAGATCGAACGGTCGATGACGATTGGATGCCCATGCAGGCCGCCGTGCACGGGACGGACGATCGGCGCGCGGGTCGCGCGGTAGCGTGCGAGCACTGCCGAAGCCGTCTCTACGGAGACGAGCGGCACGTCCACCAGAGTGAGAAGCATCGCCTGCACGCCTGGCCGGTGCACCGCCTCGAGCCCGGCGAGCAGGGATGACAGCTGCCCCTCCCTGTAGCGTTCGTTGACCACGAACCTCGCGGGCAGGCCGGAGGCTTCAACGACTGCCCGCACGGCCCCGGCTTCGTAACCGGCCACGACGACAACATCCTCGACGCCCGCGGCGAGCAACGTCCGGACGATCCTGGTCAGGAATGTATCGTTCCGGTCGAGCGGGAGCGTCGCCTTGAGACGTCCCATACGGCTCGAGAGTCCGGCGGCGAGCACGACTGCGGGGATCACGGCCTGAATTTTATCGCGCCGGCCGCCCGGCGGCGGGCCTGCCGCGTTTCGGAAGGACCTGCGCTAGAATCCGGCGCATGAGTGAGACAGGTCTCCACATCCGGTGTCAGCGCTGCGGTGCCGACATGGAAATGCGCGATCCCGGCCCCAGTCAGCCCTGGACGCCGGATCAGTTCTGGGTATGTCCCAAGTGCGGACGGCACTTCTGGTCCACCTATCCTCCTCCGGTCAAGGAAGTACCGAAGCCGGCGGCCACCGAGCCCGCCGCATCGTGACCTCCTCGTGTTACTGTCGGCCCGGTAGGAGCGTCGCCGACGAAGACAACGACGACGAAGACGACGATTTCGAAGACGACGACGAAGACGAGGACGACGAGGAAGACGAGGAAGACGACGAAGAACAAGAGACCTGGCAGGTCGGGTGGGCTGGCGCTAACCGCCCGGACTTAGTTGACTTGCAGGCGTGAACTGCCTAGACTTGCCGCGTTTCCCAGCTCATCAGAGCTGGACTGAAGTCAGCCCGAAGCCCGCG
>JBFWPD010000579.1:0-2673 GCA_050250175.1 Vicinamibacterales bacterium | reverse complement strand
CACCTGGAACGCCGCATCCTTCGCAGTTGGCCACGCCTCGACGCGGTACTCGCCCTTGAGCGTCATCCCGGCATACTTCCCGGTACCCCATGGAGAGGTGTAGGTCCCTCCCGATCCGTCCGGAGCATCCGTGTATTCCATCCAGAAGACGTCGCCGTCCATGTCGACGATCTCGCACATGCCCAGCCCTCGATGCTGTCCGTTCAGGAACATGTACGTGCCATAGCATACGCCGGAGGTGCGGTCGAACGGGCGACCGGGGGGATCGGTTCTCGCGCTGGCGATGCCCTGGTAGTGGCTCACGAAATACTTCTGGTCCTGAACGTCTGGATTCGTGCTGGTGGCCGTACGAGCGGCCTTGCCGTGGTCCGAGCTGTTCAGTGTCCTGGCCTGGTCGACCACGCAGAACACGAACTCGAAGGTGCCCTTCTTCGGCATGCTGACCTGCCCGGCGTGCGCGTTTCCAGAGCTGGCGATCGTTCCCGCGATAAGCGCTGCAGCGATCATTCGATTCATTCCGGTACCTCCTGATCTGACGGGTTTCGTGGCCGGCAAGGCTCTGCGCCGCAGGGTCCGCGTATTGCACGCCAGAGCGTATCCCGGCATTGAGATGACTTGCGCGTGCCGCCGGTGACAGCCTCGATGCGGCCGGTCGGTTCGTCGTCATCGTGCCGATGGCTTCGAACGACGAAGACATCTGGTGCATTCAGAGTCAGTCTCCGCGGTTCGCGCAACGAAACCGTAGACGCCGGCGAGGTACGTTTCGGGTACGTATTCCCGCATGGCTCCGGATTTCTGGATCACGATTGGTTGGCAGTGGATCGTGCGGCCTGATCCTGTCTCACCCGCAATCGGTATGGAATCGGTTCGATGAGCGGGCCTAAAATGGACCGGGAGATCCGAAGCGAATCGAGCGTGGGAGATGAAGCGCCACAGGAATGCGCCATCGCTGTCGAAGCTGAACCGGCCGAGGCTGTACGGAGCGGTCGAGCGGGAGCGCTTGTTCCGGCGTCTGGACGGTAGCGGGGAGCGGCATGGTGGCCTCTGCGTGGTGGGCCCACCGGGCGCCGGAAAGACGACACTGGTGGCGAGTTGGCTGGAGTCGCGTGGTCGCGGGGGCATCTGGTACCAGGTGGACGCTGGGGATGCGGACCTGGCGACTTTCTTTCATTACCTCGGCCGTGCGGCCGAAGGTTACACGCGCAAGGGGCAGCGCCCGTTGCCCGCCTTGACGCCGGAGTACCTGGCTGACGTCCCGGGGTTCAGTCGGCGATTCTTCCGGACCCTGTTCGAGCGACTTCCGGCAGGGTCGGCGCTGGTGCTCGACAACTACCAGGAAGTGGATGCGGACAATCCTCTGCACGAACTGATCGTGGCTGCGGTGGACGAGGTGCCGTCGGGGAGCCACCTGATCGTGGTGAGCCGTGCGGATCCGCCGTCGTGCTATGCACGACTGAAGGCGAACCGTTCGGTGTCGACGATCGAGTGGACGGAGTTGAGGCTGACCCTGGAGGAAGCGCAGGCAATCGGGGCACAGCAGCCGGGAGTGGATCCTGAGCGGGTGCCGGCGCTGTACGAACAGTGCGAAGGCTGGGCGGCGGGGTTGATCCTGATGCTCACCAGTCAATCGGCTACAAATGGCGGGACGATGCCTGCAGTCGGAGACCGCGAGGCGGTGTTCGAGTACTTCGCAGGGACGCTGTTCGACCGGGCGCCAGAACAGTTGCGCGAGGTCTTGCTGAGCGTGGCCTTCGTGCCGTACGTCAGGCCGGAGTGGGCGATAGAACTGAGCGGGGACGCGGAGGCGGGGAAACATCTGGAGGTGCTCTACAGGAGACACTTCTTCACGCAGAGGCGAATGGAGGGGGACGGGAGCTATCAGTTTCATGCGCTGTTCCAGAGCTTCCTGAGGGATCAGGCGCGTCGGACGCTGACGGAAGCGTGCTACGAGGAGGTGTTAGGGCGCAGTGCACATCTGCTGCGCGAGGCTGGAGAGATCGAGGGGGCATTTGAGCTCGACTGCACACGCTCACGCTGGGGGCCGGCCGCAGACCTTCTCCTCGGTAACGCAGAGACGATGATAGCCACGGGCCGCTGGCAGACGCTCGTCCAGGCGGTGGATCGATTGCCGGGCGTTCAACTCACGGAACGTCCGCGGTTGGCATATTGGCTCGGCGTGGCCCTCACGCCGATTGACTACGACAAGGCATTCGGGGTGCTTCAGCGGGCTTTCGAGGCGTTCGAGGGCAAGGGCGACATCGAGGGGCAGGCAGCCAGCGTCGCTGGCATCCTGAACGTGATGTCCGTCTGGTATCAGTTGGAGCGCAGCAGGGTTCAGCCATGGATCGATGTGCTTATCGACCTCGTCGGTCGCATCGATCGATACGAGTCTCCCGAGTCGGAGATGCGCATACTGACGTCCCTTCTGGATCCCGGCGTGATGGTCGACACTCACGATCTGCCGTTTACCGAAATCATCGACAGGGTGCGACATCTTGTAGACATGACAGGCCATGCCGATCTCAAGTTGCGCGCCGTCAGTGCATTGCTTTCATGTGCCATCCGCAATCTCGGCGATTACGGGCACTACGCGAATGCTGCGATCAACCGTGTCCGGTCGACGACAGACTGGGACAAGACATCTCCGGCGATCTCTGCGCGATTCTTCGGGAA
>JBFWPD010000578.1:0-2680 GCA_050250175.1 Vicinamibacterales bacterium | reverse complement strand
CTTCCCATAGGCTCTTCGTGTAGTAGTTTCCGGCCCGGTTGCGCCTGTAGCGCACCTTGAGGCCCGGCGTGCCATCGTTCCGGGGAATACGCTCGAGCGTCAGGAGACAGCGAGAGGAGTTCGCACTCGAACTGACCAGCTGCGCTTTCGCCAGCAGCTCCCAAGCGTTCAGCGCAAGAATCGCGAACGTCTCGGCGCGGTAGGGGAAGAGCGGTTTGTTGTAGATCTCGACTGCTGCGACCATCGCTGCCTCAGCTTTCTCCACGAGGCGGTCGGAACGAGAGTTGCGAGCCACCTAGTCCTCGCTTCCAACTGTTGGATCTCGGAACTTCGCCGAGCCGTGGCCCTGGTGCTCGCTCAGCGGCTCCTCGACATCGCGGAGCACATCGCCGGTCGCTGGGTCGATGACCTTCTCGACGTAGCGGTCGTTGTCGCGGTCGAGGATGCGGACCTTGCGGACGAAGCGTTGGAGGGCCTGCGACCAGTCGGCGCCGGTGAATGTCTTGATGAACCACTTGTTCCAGCCTGTCCCAGCGTGGCGTCCCTTGGCTTTGAGCGAGCTGGGAGGCGGAGGCATCTCGCCCGATAGGCCAACGAACATCTTCCGCGAGAGGCTTGCGCACTTTGGGCAAGGCTGGCGCCGCGCGGGATCCAGGTTCATGGGCTCGTCGAGCGGTTCACCGCAGTTGCCGCAGGCGACGCTCGCCACTACAGATCTCCCCGGAAAGCATGGTCGAGCACAGTCGGAAGAAGCGCCGCCAACTCGTCTGAGGTGGCCAGCTGTTTTCTTGCCAGCCCATCGACCGAATTCTGAAGGCTGTCCAGCAGAGCGACCAATCGCCGCTGTTCCTCGATATGAGGGAGTACGGGCATAGGGATGTCCATCACCGTCTGCTGCGAAATTTTAGCCATCGACGGATTCGTGCCTTTGGCCCTTGATCGCACGAAGTCGCGCGCAGGGGTGCTCCGGAGCCACCAATATATGAACCGTACGTCTGCTCGTGACCGGTCTACCGGAATCCTCATCATTAGGTCAGGGTATAGACACCGCTTTGGGTCGCCGTCATAGATTGCGACGTGTCCCACTAAGTCGGCTGTGTTGCTGCGTGTTATCAAGAGGTCGCCCTGGGACAGCCAATAGGGCGACTCTGGTGGCACGGACTCCGATGTCGTTTTGAACTCCGTACTTCGAAACCGGAAGCCAGTGACAGCACTGAGGGAGAGGACTGGCGTCCCCGCCGGATCGTTGTCTCGCCGCGGCGACCACCCGTTCTTCGGAGCGCCGACCAGCGCTGAGCTAAGTTTGTCCTGGACTCCGAATGCCCCGACCGCTTTGGCAACAACAGCCGCCATCAGTGACTCGCGCTCCTTGTTCGTTCGCTTGCGCAGCTGCTGAGCCTCCTCGACCTTCTCCGCCATCGCATCCAGGCGGGATACGATCCGCCGCTGCTCCTCGACCGTCGGCAGCGGCACAACCTGCTGAACGAACTGGGCGAGGTTGAGGGTTCGGTTTCGCCCCGCCGACCCGGGCGAAACTCGGCGGAGAAGTTCTAGCCCCGGCTCGGTCCTGAAGTACAGGTTCAGGAATTCGGGGAGGCATCGCTCCCGGTCAGCCGTGTACGTGGCGTACCGGTGCGAGCCGATCATCCCGGCCTCCGGGTCGCTCGCGACGGCGACGGCGCCCTCCCAGGCGAAGACGTTCATCAGTACGAGGTCGCCGGGTTCGATGCGCAGGACCCGCTTGTTCCCGAGCTCAGCTCCTGTCACCGGCGCCTTGTGAAAGATGCCGCGTCCAAAAGACCGGACGCCGACCTCCACGTACTGCCAATCCAGTTCGGGAACCAACCAGCGACGCTGCAGCGTGAGCACATCTCCAAGACAGACGAGCGGCCAGTCGTGACTCATGCCCGCTCCTTGAGCATCTCTCTGATCTCGCAGAGCAGCGCCGTTATCTGCTGCTCCTTCGCCAGGATATCTTCGACCAGTTGCTCCGGCGGCAAGTGCTCGAAGTCCGTCGCGGCGCGCGGGTTCTTCAAGTCCAGGTTGCAATTGTTGGCGAGCAATTCCCCCGCAGGCACGCGCCATGCCCGCTCGTTCTCCTCGCGCGCGTCCCACCATGCCTGCAACGGTGCGAAGTCCTCGTACTGGAGTGGCTGTGTCTTCGTGTAATTCTTGCGGCCTTCAGGAAGCGGATGCTCGTAATACCAGACGTGCCTTGTCGGCCCCGACCGGTCGAAGAAGAGCACGTTCGTAGGGATCGGCGCATACGGGGCGAAGACACCGTTGGGCAGGCGCAGGATGGTGTGTAGATTGAAGTCTTTGAGCAGCTCCTCCTTGATGCGCGCGCTCACGCCGTCACCGAAGAGCGTGCCGTTCGGCACGACGACCGCCGCCCGACCGCCGCGCTCACTGCCATGTCCGGGCCGCTTCAGCTTCCGGATGATGAGTTGGAGGAAGAGGAGCGCCGTTTCCGCCGTCTGCTTGTCCGCCGGGAAGTTGCCGAGGATACCCCGCTCCTCTTCGCCACCGAAGGGTGGGTTCGTAAGGATGACGTCGACGCGGTCGCGATCACCGATCTCGGTAACCTTCACGGCCAGGCTGTTACCGGGGTCGATCTGCGGCGACTCGAGCCCGTGCAGCAGCAGGTTCATCTGCGCGAGCAGGTAGGGAAGCGTCTTGG
>JBFWPD010000577.1:0-2694 GCA_050250175.1 Vicinamibacterales bacterium | reverse complement strand
GCAATCGTGGGAAAAGTGACTGTTCCTCATCCTGCGTATGACGCGGGGCAGCGACTCGAAAATACTCCGTCGCTCGTTGCAGGGCTTCGCGTTCGTCGACGTGCAGCACGCTCCCCGTGCGGTTGATGCACACGTGCATAAGCACGTCGAGGAAACGCTCGATGCGGCGATGGCAGTCCGAGAGCAGACCGAGCGGCGCGTCGAAATCATGGTCGGGGGATTGACCGAGTTGCAACATGAATTACCTCGCCGGGACTGTACGCGGACGCCGCGTGACGCACTTCGAACGACTGCGCCCGCCGCCACATCATTATGCCGTACCACCTCCACACTTTGCCACTGGCGCCCGCGGGCGCTCCATCGGCGCGATCCCGCGCTTAGCTTCGATGCTCACATGAGGCCTCCCATACTGACCGCGCGAACATTTCGGGTTGAACGGAGTCCTCAACGTGGCCTCACGATTCCCGGCTCCGCAAGATAGTGTCATCAGCGCGTCCCAGTGCCGCTTCGTCGCCGGGGCCACACGCCCCGGCGACACGAACACGCGGCGCTACTTGATGGTGCTCAAGTCGGCTCCGAAGTTGATGTGGTACGGCTGCCCGTCGAGGAGGAGCGCCGGCACACTCTTGATGCCGCTCTTCTGCGCTTCGGGGATGCGCGCCTTGTGCTCAGCGAGATTCACCGCCTCGACGTCGAAGCGGCTCCGATCGATGGCCTGGACGACGCCGCGCTCAGCAGCGGCACACACAGGGCACCCAACGTGATAGAAAACGGCCTTGTTACGCATGACAGGTCTCCTTGTACGAAACCACAGAACATCCCGCATTTCATGGCCGCGGGCGTGCCAGTTAACGGTCGTTGCTCGTCATCCAGCTGCACCGTTGATCGCGTCCTTGCCTGTACTTTCTCCCGGCGCGATCGGCTGCACGTTTGGGCAGCCCTCGTCCACCATTCGCTCGATCACCAGCTTCTCCTCGCGTTGGCGGTCGGCAGTGGCAGCGCTGGAATCGGATGGCGCCTGGCTGCATTGCGGTTGCAGGGCCGACTTTTGTTTGCGTCGGCGCGTCCGTTTCATGCTTATTCTCCTGTCGACGACTTCCTCGTCAGGAAGCGCATTCTGCGTTGGTCTAGTCGTCGACCGGGCTGATCGAACGCCGGCGTTGCTGACGTTAGCCATGCACTGCATGACCCACTTCTGCTTCACGCCGCGGGGTTTCTGGAATCAGTGGCTCACCGCGCAGCGCCGCCGTCTGCCCGAGCGTGAATGCGGCGATGGCCATCACGACGTCCCTCACGGCGACATCCAGGACACCCGCCAGGATCAGGTTCGCGGCGATGAGCACCAGCCACGCGCTGGCGACGTAGGCGCCGAGCCTTGTGAACCGCGTGAGAATCGCAAGACCGACGACGATCTCGATGATGCCCACCACACCCATCATCACTTCCGGGCTGACAGGCAGAGCACTCGCGATCTGCGGGCTCAGGTAGGCCTTCCAGTCCGTCAGGAACCCGAAGAACTTGTCGAGGCCGGCGACGATCGGGACCAGGCCGAAGGTGATCTTCAGCGGCAGGTAGATCGAGTTGAGTGTCTTCTCGTGCATGGTGTTATCTCCTTGAAGCTACGGAATCCCCGTAGCGATAGGTTGCTACGTTGTGTTTCGAGTTTCCTTTCAACGCGTTGTCCAACCGCTCCGCCAGTACGATCGCGTGGTTGTGTTGCGTGTCGTGGGCTGCGTACACGAGCGTCACCACGCCATCGCGCGCCAGGCGCTCAAGCACCGCGAGTTCATCTCGTTTCTCGCGAAGCTCCCGGGCGTAACGCTCGCGGAATTCCTTCCACCTCGCCGAATCGTGCCCGAACCACTTCCGAAGCTGCGGGCTTGGGGCGATCTCCTTCAACCACAAGCGAAGCTGGAGGTTCTCCCGCGAGACGCCACGCGGCCACAGGCGGTCCACCAGCACACGCTGCCCGTCCTGCGCGCTCGCCGGCTCGTAGGCACGCTTGATTCGAAGGCGACGCTCCGTCCTGGCCCCGCCGTGAACCAATGCTCTTCCTTGAGCGTGCGGTATGCGCGTTCTGGGCCGTGCATCGCTTCGGGGCTGAACCGGGGCTCGGATCGCCTTAGTCGGGACGCGATTCATCGACCTCTCCGTTCTGGCCGTGACCTGAGCCCGCTCCTCTCTCGGTTTGGCCGGTGCGAAGTGCGATCAACGAGTGCGCGAACGCCGCGCCGGCCCGCATTTCTGCGGCGATCCAAATCGTCTCCATCAGCTCCTCCTCACTGGCGCCCTCCGCCCGCGCGCGCCGCGCGTGGGCCTCGATGCAGTACGGGCACTGCGTAACGTGGGCGACACCGACGGCGACCAGCTCTTTCACCTTGGCCGGAAGAACGCCGGGCCCGAAGACCTGAGCGCTGAATTCGCGGAACGCTCGGAAGACGTTGGGCGCGAGCTGGCGGCGCTTCTGCGCCAGCTCGGCCGTCACGCCGGGGTGGGCGTCGCATGTCATATCCCGGTTCCTCCGAACTCGGCGGAGCTGGCAGTCGCCTCCTGCTCGCCCTGGTCCTCGGATTCTCACAGCTGGTGCTCAGCCGTAACCCAGTCAGACAGCGCATCGCCGGTCTCGCCGTTGCGACAACGCTCCAAGTAGAGCTCGTACGCCCGGTAGCGCACCCGGTCTGTACCATGCGGATT
>JBFWPD010000576.1:0-2701 GCA_050250175.1 Vicinamibacterales bacterium | reverse complement strand
GACCTGCGCGCCTTCCCGGAGGTGAGCGACACGCTCACGACGATCGGCGGCAGCGCCAGCATCGGCTTCGGCGGCGGCGGCGCGCCGGGGGTCAACGCCGGATCCATCTATGTGCGGCTCGTGCCCGTCGACGCGCGTGAGTCGTCGCAGCTGCAGGTCATGGCCAGGGCGCGCGAGCATCTGACGCGGTATCCGGGCAGCCTGCGGACGAGCGTGCAGCCGGCCGGTGGGCCTGGCGGCGGCTCGGGCGTGCAGTATTCGATCGCCGGCCCTGACCTCACGAAGCTTGGCGAGTACTCGAATGCTCTGCTCGCAAGAGTCCGCGAGCTTCCAGAGGCCGTGGACGCCGACATCTCTCTCAACGTCGGAAAGCCGGAGCTGCGCGTCGAGATCGACCGGCAGCGTGCGGCCGACCTCGGCGTCCAGGTGCAGGACATCGCGCAGGCGCTCAACATGCTCGTCGGCGGTACCACGGTGACGACGTTCGGCGTGGGCGACGATCAGTACGACGTGACCCTGCGTGCCGACCAGCGCTTCAGGGGCACGATCGAGGGCCTCGATCAGATGACCGTGGCATCGAGCCGGGGCGTCATCACGCTCGGCGAGGTGGTCCGGATCGTGCCGGCAGCGGGACCGTCGAACATTCAGCGCCTCAATCGAGAGCGCCAGGTGACGCTGACCGCGAACGTCGCGCCGGGCAGCGCGCAGCAGACGCTGGTCGCGCGCATCGAATCAATCGTCGGCGATCTGAACCTGCCACCCGACTATGTCGCCGGTCCGGCGGGCCAGTCCGTGGAGCTGGCGAGAACGGCGACCTACTTCCTGATCGCGATCTCGCTCTCGTTCATCTTCATGTACATCGTGCTCGCCGCACAGTTCGAGTCGTTCCTCCACCCGATCACCATCCTGCTGACGCTGCCGCTCGCGATCCCGTTCGGGATCCTGTCGCTCCTCGTGGCGGGTGAGACGGTCAACATCTTCTCGGGTCTCGGGCTGCTGCTCCTCTTCGGGATCGTGAAGAAGAACGCCATCCTGCAGATCGATCACACCAACGGCCTGCGCGCGAAGGGGCTGACGCGCTACGACGCGATCATGGAAGCCAATCGCGACCGCCTGCGCCCGATCCTGATGACGACCCTCGCGCTGGTCGCAGGCATGCTGCCGCTCGTGCTGTCGAGCGGCACGGGGTCGGCGACGAACAGATCGATCGGCGTGCTCGTCGTGGGGGGGCAGTCGCTCTGTCTGCTGCTGACGCTCCTCGCGGTCCCGGTCTTCTATTCGCTGTTCGACGACGTGCAGACGTCGACGGTGTGGTCACGCATCGGCCGCGGCTGGGAGGCGGCCACGGGCGCGGCCATGCGCCCGTTCGTCCGGTCCGGATCAGCGGCCAGGGTCGCGGCACGCACGCGCATGGCGGAGGAGTCACGTGATTAGGCGCCTCCTTGCATCCGCATCGCTGATCGTCGCCTGCGCGGCTGCGCCTGCCTACGCCCAGGTCGACGGGCAGTCGCTGCCTCCACGGGTCGGGATCACGACCGAGGTCCCGATCTCGCTGGATGAAGTGATCGAACAGGCGCTCGCGAACAACACGGACATCGCCGTGTCGCGCGTCGCCAGGCTGCGCGCCGCGCTCGACGTGACGGCCGCACGAGGCGCGTACGATCCGACGGTCGCGCTGCAGACATCGTTTCTCCGGCAGGTCACGCCTGTCAGCTCGCTGATCGGGGGATCGGCGAGCGGACGGCTCACGCAGGAGAACTTCCTGTTCACGCCGCAGATGAGCGGCAGCGTACGCGCGTTCGGGACCCAGTATCAGCTGTCGCTCAGGACGCAGCGTCTCATCAGCGACAACCAGTTCACGACGCTGAACCCGCAGTTCCCGACCGCGTTCACCCTGAGCCTCACCCAGCCGCTCTTCCGCGGCCGCGGCTTCGACGAACCGCGCCGCCGGATCGCGGTCGCCCAGTTGAACGACAGCCTCTCGCAGGCCGACCTCCGCCTGCGAGTGCTCGACATCAGCCTCAGGGCCGAGCAGGCGTACTGGGATCTCGTCACGGCCGAGCAGGTGCTCGCCATTCAGCTCCAGGGCCTCGACCTCGCGCGGCAGCAGGTGGACAGCAGCCGCAGGCTTGCCGATCAAGGCGCCGGGGCTCCAATCGACGTCGTCGAGGCCGAGACCCAGGTCGCGACGGTCGAGCAGAACGTCTACCTGGCGCAGGCCGCGCTGACGCGCGCCGAGAATGCGCTCAAGGTTCTGATCCTGCCGGATCGGTCGTCGCCTCTCTGGTCCGCGGCGCTCAGGCCCGCAACCTCCGAACGGTCGTCGTCGGCCTCTTCGTCGTCGCTCGGCGACGCCGTGGAGCAGGCGCTGCGCAGCCGTCCGGAGCTCTCGATCGCGAACGTGGCGGCGGCGACCAACGAGACGAACACGCGGTTCTTCCGCGATCAGACCAGGCCACGGATTGATCTCGTCGGCTCCTACTCGGTCGCAGGCCTCGCGGGGCGGACCGTCCCCGACAGCCCCAATCCACTCACTGGCGGGTTCCAGCCAATCGTCGACCGCCTCAACACGTTGTCCGAGGCGCAGGGACTCGCCCCGCTTCCTTCGTTTGGCGGCGGCGGATCGTCGGTCCCGCCAAATCTGCTGGGCGGCTACGGCCAGTCGTTCTCGGGCCTCTTCGGTCAGGACTTCCCCACCGTC
>JBFWPD010000575.1:0-2726 GCA_050250175.1 Vicinamibacterales bacterium | reverse complement strand
GAGGGGTTGCACGAGCATGACGTATACGCCGGACGAGCTGATGACTGTTGCCGCGTCCCGTCTTCTGCGTAGCCACGACGTATGCTTCGTCGGGATAGGCTTGCCGTCCGAAGCATGCAACCTCGCGCGATTGACGCACGCACCTGGTTTGTCCCTGATCTACGAATCCGGCACGATCGGAGCGCGCCCCTCTGTGCTTCCGCTGTCGATCGGAGACGGGGAGTTGTGTGCCACGGCACTGACCACCGTGTCGGTCCCGGAAATATTTCGCTACTGGCTGCAGGGAGGCCACATCTCCATCGGGTTTCTTGGCGGCGCACAGATCGATCGCTTCGCTAACCTGAACTCGACGGTCATCGGCGACTATGCTCGTCCTCGCGTTCGACTGCCAGGCGCGGGAGGAGCCGCGGAGATGGCCGCCTGCTGTGGCGAGATCTTCATCGTCATGCGGCAGACGACGCGTTCGTTCGTCGAGCGGCTCGACTTCGTGACCACGCCTGGGCACGGCGACGGAGGCGACCATCGGAAGAGCTCGAGAATGCGTACAAAGGGGCCAACCAAGGTGATTACCGACGTGTGTGTGATGGAGCCCCATCCGCAGACGAGAGAACTGCACGTGACGTCTCTTCACCCTGGCGTGAGCCGCCAAGCCGTCCAGGAGGTCACCGGCTGGTCCGTCAAGTTTTCGGAGAGAGTGCCCGAGACACCGCCGCCCACGGCGATCGAACTTGAGGCACTGCGCGATCTGCAGCGACGCAGGGTGGATGCATATGCCGCAGGATGACCGCCATATCACCGTCGTGTCAGGGATCTCCCCATGGGCCGCGGGCACGAACCCACCGCCGGAATCTCCTGACTACCGCTCGACGGCGTTCAGGCATCCGCGTCAACCGTTGATCATCGTGCCGCAGACGCTGTCGGACTTGAGCGCCCCCGTATTCGGTTCCGATGCCGTCGGTCCCCTCGACGACGACCTGACCAGGCAACACGCCGGGGAGCCCGCCGGTCAGCGTATCGTCGTGTCCGGTCGTGTTCTGGACGACAGCGGGCGGCCGGTTCCGAACGCCTTGATCGAGATCTGGCAGGCAAACGCGGCCGGCCGCTACGCGCACGACAACGATACATGGGACGCGCCGCTCGACCCGAACTTCACCGGCGCGGGCCGGGCGCTGACCGATGCCAATGGACGCTATCGCTTCGTCACCATCAGGCCCGGTGCGTATCCTTGGAAGAACCATCCGAATGCTTGGCGTCCGTCGCACATTCACTTCTCGCTCTTCGGCCAGTCGTTCCTGTCGCGTCTCGTGACTCAGATGTATTTCCCGGACGATCCACTGCAGAAGCTGGATCCGATCTTCAATGCCGTACCGGATCCGCGGGCCCGTGCGCGGCTCGTGGCGGGCTTCGACCTCTCCTTGACCATCGAGTCCTGGGCGCTCGGCTACTCCTTCGACATCGTCCTGCGCGGTTCTCGAGAAACGCCACTGGTGGACTGACGTGGAAGGTGCGACGCCGTTCCAGACCGCTGGACCCTATCTCCGCATCGGCCTGCGCGCCGGCCTACGGCCGATGCGCCTGGCGGGTGGACGGTCGGGGACGCCCATTGCCGTTCGCGGACGGCTTCTCGACGGGGCAGGTGAGGGGATCGCGGACGGCGCGCTCGAGTTCTGGCATCCGGCGTTCGTCGAGGTCGGCCGAGTGCTGACGGAACGCGACGGCGGATTCCGGCTCCAGACCGTCAAGCCCCCGCCGGGATCTTCTGCGGACGAGGCTCCGCATTTTGCCGTACGCGTGCTCGGCCGCGGCATCCTCACGGAGTACCTTACACGTATGTACTTCGACGATGAGCCGGCCACACCCGGCGACCAGGTTCTGGCTCGCGTACCCTCGGCCCGCCGTCGAACCCTCATCGCAACGAGTGTCGGGGAGGGTGAGTATCATCTCGACATCGTCGTCCAGGGCGAACGGGAAACCGTGTTCTTCGACCCCATGAGCCTATAGCGTATCCCGGACGTGTGCGGCCAGCCGGTGTTCAAGGAATGAGTATTCGCGCGAGCCTCCACGATCGCCTGCTCGGTCACGTCGAGGCCGCGGAGGCCTTCGCCCCGGCCGCGTGCTTGCAGTCGATGCTCGACGTCGAGGTGGCACTTGCCGAAGCCAAGTCCGACCTAGGGCTGACTCCGACGTCCTGCCTGGCGGACATTCGGGCCGCCGCAGATGCGTCGTTGTACGACATCGACGCCATCACGCGGGAGGCGGTTCAGGCGGGCAACATTGCGATCCCGCTCATCAGGCACTTGCGGAGTCGCGTGGCGACGCGGAGTCTGGAAGCGGCCGACCACGTTCACACCGGCGCGACGAGTCAGGACGTCATCGACACGGCGCTCGTGCTCCGGTTGAGGATCGGCGTTGGTCACGTCCTGAGAGAGCTCGATGCCGTCGCCTCGGCTGCGGCAGAGCACGCGTCGGCACATGCTCGTACGCCGATGGCTGGACGGACATGGCTCCAGCACGCGAGCCCGACGACGTTCGGTCTCAAAGCGGCAGGATGGCTCGATGCAATCCTCAGGGATCGAGAAGCCGTAGTATCAGCCTTGGAGTCGGCTCTCGTCGTGCAGTGCGGCGGCGCATCCGGGACGCTGGCTGCTTTCGGCACCGCCGGCGCGTCGGTCGCGGAAGGGCTGGCACGCCGTCTGACGCTTGGCAGCCCGGACCTGCCCTGGCAT
>JBFWPD010000574.1:0-2727 GCA_050250175.1 Vicinamibacterales bacterium | reverse complement strand
CGTGGCGATTGCCAGGGCCATCGCCAAGCGGCCTGCCGTGCTCCTCTGCGACGAGCCCACGGGCGCGCTCGACATCACCACGGGCATCGTCGTCCTCGAGGCGCTCGACCGCGTCAATCGCGAGCTCGGGACGGCAACCGTCGTCATCACTCACAACGCCGCGATCGCCGGCATGGCAGACCGGGTGGTCCGGCTGGCTGACGGCCGAATCGCCGGTGTCGATCGCAATCAGACCAAGCTGCCCGTCCGGGATCTGAAGTGGTGAACCGGTCCTAGGACGGCACGTCCACCGTTGCTACCATGAGGGTATGGCCCTCGACGAGCGCGCGTTCTTTACGGACAAGCCGGAAACCCGGCCGGGACGGTATACCTGCCCCAGGTGCCGCCGCACCGGTGAGTACAGCATCAGGTGGGTGCGCCGGGTGAAGCGCGACCGGCTGCCCTCGGGGGCTGACGACGCGGACCGGGCGCGGTTTGCCAAGCTCCGCGACTACCTCCTGCGGCTCGACGAAGAGGTGACTTGCACCTCGTGCGGCAAGCGCTTCGAAATTCCCTCCCAGCATTCGCTGATGTTCGTTGACCAGCTGGCCGGCCTTCCGAACGAAGAGGAGCTCGAGCGCGAGATCAGTCTTGCGTCGGGCGAGCCGCCGCCCGACGAGGCGAAGAAGCCGGAGCTGCCGGCCCGCTTCACGCGCAAACCCACTGGATGGAAGTAGGGGGCAATGCGCCTCTCGTCGCGCATACCGGTCCTCGATCGGAAGCTCCTGCGCGACCTCTGGGAGATGAAGGGGCAGGCCCTCGCGATCGGCGCCGTCATGGCCGCCGGCGTGACGATGTTCGTCACCTACATCTCGAACTTCGAGTCTCTCCAGCGCACCCGGGCGGCTTTCTACGAGACATCACGGTTTGCCGACGTCTTTGCGGGCGTGCGGCGTGCGCCTGCCCGGCTCGAGGAGCGGATTTCCGCCATTCCCGGTGTGGAGGTCGTCTCGACGCGAGTCGTCGCCGACGTCACGCTCGACATCGAGGGACTCGAAGAGCCGGCAACGGGACGTCTCATCTCGGTGCCGGAGCGCGGCCGTCCTCTTCTGAACGACGTGTTCGTTCGGCGCGGCCGCTGGATCGACCCGACCCGTTCCGACGAGGTGCTCGCCAGCGAGATGTTCGCCGAAGCGAACGCGCTCGAGCCCGGCGACGAGATTGCGGCGATCATCAACGGCCGGCGGCGTGAGCTGACGATCGTCGGCATCGCTCTCTCTCCCGAGTACGTCTACGCCATTCGTCCTGGCGAGATCGTGCCCGACGCGCGCCGGTTCGGGCTTTTCTGGATGAATCGTCAGGCGCTCGCGTCGGCGTTCGACATGGAGGGCGGGTTCAACGACGTGTCGCTCCGGCTGGCGCGCGGCGCGTCGGAAGAGGACGTCATCGATCGACTCGACGAACTGCTCGAGCCCTACGGTGCGCTTGGCGCCGTCCCCCAGTCACAGCAGCTGTCCGCGTGGACGCTGGAGAACGAGATCGCGCAGCTGCAGTAGTTCGGCTTCTTCCTGCCGCTGATCTTTCTGAGTGTCGCCGCCTTCATCCTGAACGTCGCGTTGACACGCGCTCTCGCGCTGCAGCGCCCGCAGATTGCCGCCCTGAAAGCGCTTGGCTACGGCAACGGCGAGCTCGCGTGGCATTACATCAAGTGGGGGCTTGCAATCGCCGCCTTCGGCTCGCTGACCGGCGTCGTGTCGGGCGCGTGGCTCGGGTCGGGACTGATTGGCCTCTACAACGCGTACTTCCGGTTTCCGGTGCTCGACTATCGCCTCTCGACCGACGTCGCCGCGCTGTCCGTTGTCGGCAGCCTGGTGGTCGCGGCCCTGGGAGCGCAGTCGGCCGTGCGCCGCGCCGTCCGCATTCCACCGGCGGAAGCGATGCGGTCGGAGCCGCCGGCACGCTATCGCCAGAGCCTTCTCGAGCGTCCGTGGCGACGGCTTCGACTGGCGCACTCGACGCGCATGGTGCTCCGGAACATCGAGCGGCAGCCAGTGCGATCGCTCGTCTCGATCACCGGGATTGCGTTCGCGGTCGCGGTGCTGTTCGTTGGACTGGCGTTTCTCGACGTCATGGACACGTTGATCAACCAGCAGTTCGTCCTGGCCATGAGGCAGGATGCGACGCTGTCGTTCGTCGAGCCGCGCTCCGGCCGGGCGATCTTCGACGTGGAGCGGCTGCCAGGCGTCATGGATGTCGAGCCGGTGCGGGCAGTGCCGGTGCGCTTTCGATCGGGCCACAGGTCGCGCGCGCTTGCCATCACAGGCATCCCCGGCGACCCTGAGCTGAATCGAATAGTGGACCGGCAGGGTCATGCGACGCCAGTGCCTCCTGACGGTCTGGCGATGTCGGCGATGCTCGGACGAATTCTCGACGTCGCTCCCGGAGAGACCGTGCAGGTCGAAGTGCTCGAAGGACGCCGGCCTGTCCGCGATGTTCCGGTCGCGGCGCTGATAGACGACGCCATGGGGCTGCAGGCATTCATGCATATCGACGCACTGCATCGCCTCATGAGAGAGGGGGACGTCGTCACCGGTGCCGTGGTCACCATCGACTCGGCGCAGATCGAGCGGTTCTATCGCGACGTCAAGGCCATGCCGGTAATCGCCGGCGTCGGCCTTCGTGAGGTCATGTTGCAGAACTTCCGCGAGACAATGGCCGAGACCATGAACCTGTCGATCTTCCTGAACG
>JBFWPD010000573.1:0-2747 GCA_050250175.1 Vicinamibacterales bacterium | reverse complement strand
GTGACGCGTGGATTGCCGTCGGCATTCCACCTGGCTACGGGCGGGCGATCGAGGAGGGGCGGCAGCAGGTCGTTCAGATCGTCGATGACGGCAGCGACTCGAACTCCGCGGGGGTCTCGCTCGGATACGCCACGAACCTGATTGCGCTGCACGGACGCGCGATGAGCGTCGAACGGGCCCGGAGCCAGGGGCTCGAGCCGGCTGGTCCTTCGCTCGAGCCTGTCGTCCGAGTGTGGTTCAACCCCGGCCTCGAGAGCCGCGACTTCATGGTGCCGGGCGTCGTCGCGTTGCTGCTCCTGATGGTGACCACCAACCTGTCGGCCATGGGCATCGTGCGCGAGAAGGAGATCGGCACGCTCGAACAGTTGAACGTCACGCCGTTGCGGCGTTCCGAGCTCATCATCGGCAAGCTGCTGCCGTACGCATTCGTCGGAATCGTGGACGTGGTGCTGGTGCTGTCCGTTGCGCTCCTGTGGTTCGAGATCCCGATGAGAGGCAGTCTTGCGCTGCTCTTCGGCATGACGCTCATCTACCTGCTGTGCACGCTGGGCCTGGGCCTGTTCGTGTCCACCATCTCCTCGACGCAGCAGCAGGCGATGATGACGACGACGTTCTTCTTCCTGCTTCCGATGGTCCTGCTCTCGGGTTTCGTGTTTCCAATCGAGAACATGCCCGACGTCGTGCAGCCCGTCACCTACCTGATCCCGCTGCGCTACTTCCTCGTGATCCTTCGCTCCATCTTCCTGAAGGGCGTCGGCCTCGAGACCGTCTGGCCGCAGGCCCTGGCGCTCGCAACCTGGGGCATCGTCGTACTGGGTCTCGCCATCGCTCGATCGTCGAAGCGCGCGGCGTGACGAGGCGGGAGGGCGGGGACGGGCAGGAGGGGCGGGAAGGCCAGGCGGGCGGGAGGGGCAGAGGGCAGGAAGGGAGGAAGGGCGGGAGGGGCAGGATAGCCGGGAGGGGCAGGAGGGTTACATTGCGAGGTTGCGCAGCTCCCGCACGACCCGGTCGATGTCTTCTGCCGAGTTCATGATCCCCGCCGATACTCGCGCGTACGAGACCTTGTACGGAGAACTGTTCGTACGGATCCCGCGTTCGAACAGGCGTTCGGCGACCGCCGAAGGCGCAAGCCCCGCCACTTCGAAGCAGGAGATCGGGCCGGCGACCGCCGGGTCGATGGGCGTGTGAAGCCTGAGACCCGGGATACGGGAGGCTTCTGTGCGGAACGCCGAGTTGAGCTCGTCGATCCTTGCGGCAATTCGATCTCTCCCGATCGATCGGTGCAACTGGGTCGCCGCGGGAATGGCGAGCAGGTTCTCGAACGCGACGAAGCCGCCGGGCGACACGAACGCGGCCTGCGTTGGCGGCAGCGGCGTCCGATTCATCCAGGCCGCCCATGTCTGCGGTACCTGAGGATCGAACGTAGGAATCGTCGGCGTGATCTCCGGCCAGACCTCTCGCCTGCCCCAGAGCATGCCCGTGCCACGCGGAGCAAGCAGCCACTTGTGGGTGCCGGAGGCAAAGAAGTCGCACCCGAGCGTCGCGATGTCGACGTCCTGGTTCGCGAATCCGTGGACGCCATCGACGATGAGCAGACAGCGGTCAGCTTCGTCGCGCCCTCGATTGGCTTCGGACACCATCGCCGCGATCTCCTCGACCGGAACCTTGACGCCCGTGGACGAATGCACCCACGTCACGCCAACCGCCCGTGTCGAGGGACGGATGGCTCCGGCGATCCTTGCGGCCATCTCGCCGGCGTTCGCCGCCGCCGGCTCGTCGTACAGCGACACATACTCCACGCCGCATCCCGATCGCGCAGCCGCGTATCGGATCGACTCGTGATGCGAGTAGTGATCGTGTTCGGTCGTGAGAATGTGCTGATTCGCGCGGACGCGCAGACCCTGGTAGAGGAGTGCCAGTGCCGTGGTCGTATTCGGCATGAGGCCGATCTCATCGGCCGCGCCACCCGTGTAGGCGGCAAGCGCTTCCTTCACGGCTGGAAACGGACGTCCCTCGGCTTCAGAGAAGGTGCCGTATTCGAGCCACAATGGATCGGAGTCGAGCGCCTGCCGAAAGCGTTCAACGGCGTCGGCTACCGGCCTGGGCGCCGGCGCGAAGAGGAAACAGGCCAGATGCGTCAGCTCGCTCGATAGCGGAAACAGATTCCGGACGGCCGTCCAGTCGACTGTTCCGTCCTGCCGTGTCAGAGGCGCGACGCTGTCCTGCGCCGCCGCGAGGGGCTCGGCGCCGTACGCGGCGGCCGGCCAACCCGTCAACACACCAATCGAGGCGAGCGCTTGTCTTCGCGTCAGTGCCATGGAGGTTCCCCTCGGCTGTTTCAGGCTACAGGCTACAGGCGACAGGCGACAGGCGACAGGCGACAGGCGACAGGCGACAGGCTTCGGGCTTACGAGCAGTGACGTAGACTTCTGACGTGGTAAACAACGCTGCTCCCGAACCCTGGCTGCGTGGGCCCGTTCCCGGCATTGTCGCGCAGCTGCAGCCTGCCGCCCACGCTTTCCAGATGGCGTGGGAACACACCGAAGAATCTGTCGCCGGCCTGACTGGGGCCGACTTGTGGGCGCGGCCCGGCGGTGTGGCATCTCCGGGCTTTCATCTTGCTCACCTGACCGGAAGCACCGACAGGCTGCTCACATACGCACGCGGCGAGCGCCTGTCCGACCCGCAGAAGGAAGCGCTCGCGTTCGAAGCGCGACTCGAGACAGCTCGACCCACGCTCGAACGGC
>JBFWPD010000572.1:0-2752 GCA_050250175.1 Vicinamibacterales bacterium | reverse complement strand
CGCTTGAAGTCGAACAGCGCATAGCAGAGCGTGCAGTAGTACTCCTCCAGCTGCCGGTCGTGGAGAATCGTGTTCATCGAACCGAGCACACCGGCGGGGCTCGACCGCTCGCTCGTGTATCTGCGGCGGAACGTTCGCGACCTCACGAGCTCTCCGGCGAACGCGCTGTAGAGCGCCGCCGGTACACCTTTGCCGGAGATGTCGCCGACGGCGACGACGAGACTCTGTGAGTCGGGCACGACGAAGTCGTACAGGTCGCCGCCGAGCTCGCGTGCGGGTGCAAACCGTGCGGCGACGTCGATCCCCTTGATCCGGACCGGGAGGTCGGTTGGCAGAAGGGCGGCCTGCACGCGCTGAGCGAAGCGCAGCTCCTTCTCCATCCTGATCTCGTTGGCTCGGATCGTCTCGTAGAGTCGCGCGTTCTCGATGGCGACGGCGGCCTGGCTCGCGAGCAGGGTCAGGATCTCGACGTCACGTTTTTTGAAGGCGTCGAGCTCCGGGCTCTCGAGGTCGAACACGCCGATGCAGCGGTCCTTGATCATCAGGGGGATGACCAGCTCCGACTTCGCGTCGGCGACCGCCTTGATGTACCTGGGGTCGACCGACACGTCCGGTACGAGCACCGTCTCCTTGTGCAGCGCCGCGTAGCCGACGAGCCCCGTGCCGAGCTTCACGCGCGGCGAGACGTTCCCTTCCCCGTAGCGCACCGCCACTTTCATCTCGAGCTCGCCGGCATCCTCGTTGAGCAGGAGGATGCCGAACGTCCGGTAGTCGACCAGCCGCCGGGTCAGGCTCGCGATCCGGCGCAGCAGTTCGTCGAGATTCAGAATCGCCCCGAACTCGCGGGCGATCTCGGAGAGCGTCTCGAGCGTACTCGTGTAATCGCGCGCCTGTTCGAAGAGCCGGGCGTTCTCGATGGCGACGGCAACGTGCGCCCCGAACTGCCGGAGTATGGCTTCGTCGGTCTCCGTGAACTGACCCGCCGTATCGCTCAGAAGATTCAGCGCGCCGATCACGCGGCCCTTGCGGCGCAGCGGCACGACGAGCTCCGCCCGGATGCCGTCCACGACCGCGACATAGCGAGGGTCCGACTGTACGTCGTTTGCGACAACGGGACGGGCTTCGGCGACGGCCAGGCCCACGAGTCCCTCGCCGACGCGAACACGCATCGACTGCACGCTGCCTTCCGGATAGCCCACCGAGTAGGCGACGCGCAGCTCCTGCCGCGGTTCGTCGAGCAGGTACACCGCGAACGCCTGGAACTTCGTCAGTCTGCCGATCAGCTCGGGAATCTTCGGAAGGAGCTCGTCGAGGTCGAGCACCGACGTCACCTCACGTCCGAGCGCGAAAAGCGCGGTCAGCGTGTCGGTCGGTGTCGCTGGAGTGGTCGACATGAATTTGGTCGCCTGGTCATCGGGTCGTCTGGTCATTGAATGCTGGGACGCTCCGCCGCCTCAATCCTTCAATCAATGACCAGATGACCCGATGACGAGATGACCCAATTCGCGCTTCAGTATAATCCGGGGGTGGATTTGACGCTGCCCCTCGACTACGCGGCCATCGAGCGGATTCTTCCCCACCGCTTTCCGTTCCTGCTCGTCGATCGCATCACCGAGTTCGAGGCCGACAAGCGGATCGTCGGCATCAAGAACGTCTCGCTGAACGAGCGGTATCTCTCGCGCGAGGCAGACGGAAGCCATGTGATGCCGCCAACGATCCTGACCGAAGCGGTCGCACAGGTCGGCGCCATCATGATTCTCGCCAAGCCCGAGAACCGGCAGCGGCTTCCCTTCTTCGCGGGGATCGAGCGGGTGCGTTACCGCCGGCCCGTGCGCCCCGGCGACGTCGTCGTCATCGAGGCCGTGGTGCTGCGTTTACGCAGCAGGATGGGACGCCTGAAGGGCGTCGCCCGCGTGGGCAATCACGTGGTGGCGGACGGCACGATGACCTTCGCTCTCGGACCCGCAGCCGGCGAAGCCTAGTCTTCAGCGGCCGGACCGCACCAGCGCCACGCCTGCCAGGACGACAGCCCCGGCCGTGATGATGCGTGGTCCGAGTGGTTCGCCAAGCACAATCGTTCCCAGCACGACAGCGATGATCGGATTGAGGTACGCGTAGAGCGAGACCGTGGCGATCGGCAGGTGCCGGAGTGCGTATGCGTACGCCGAGTAGCCGAGCACGGATCCAACGCCCACCAGGTACGCGAGCGCTCCGATCGTCCGCGCGTTGAACGACAGACGGCTCCACTCCCCGGCCGCCGTCCCGAGCAGGAGCAACCCAACGCCGGCCATCAGCATCTGCACCGCCGCGCCGGCCAGTATGTGGTCGCGGCGCCGGCGTGCGTAGCTCGATCCGATCGCCCACCCGACACACGCGATCTGTGTGGCGATGGCCCCGGCGAGAAACGAGCCGGGTTGACCAAAGTCCAGTTCCGGCCACACCAGCATCACGATGCCGAGGAATCCGAGAAGCAGACCGGCGAGCTGGCGGCGGCCTATCGGCTCGGAGTGGGCCCGCAGCCGCTCCATCCCCACCATCCAGAACGGAATGGCGGCGACGAGCACCGCGGCGAGTCCGCTGGGAACGCTCTGCTCCGCCCAGGCGACGGCGCCGTTGCCGAATCCCATCAACAGGATCCCAAGAACCGCCAGGCCCGGCCAGTCAGCAGGCGGAGGCAGTCGCACCCCGCGGGCCACAAGGCCCACCGACAGCAGAGCGCCTGCGGCCACCCACCTGAATCCAGTCATCAGGA
>JBFWPD010000571.1:0-2769 GCA_050250175.1 Vicinamibacterales bacterium | reverse complement strand
GAATGGGGCGACGGGATCTACGGCGTCGAGGCCGCGTCACGCGAGTACTTCAGGAGTTCGGCTGCGTCCCTCGGGGCCGCCGAGTCGGCGCTGCTCGCGGGGGCGATCGTCAATCCGCGCCTCCTGAATCCCGCGCGGCCAACGCCGCGATTGAAGCGGCGGCAACAGCTCATCCTCCGCCGGATGGGCGCCGCGGCCCGGTCCGCCAGCGCAGGGGGACTGTGATGCGTCATCCTTGGAGGTTGTCCAGCTTGACACCCGCGAACAGCGGCCGTTATATTCACCGCGCTCCCATACCAATCTGCCTGCGGGTTGACGTGCGTCGGTCGCACGCTCGCGTCGTGGCGCACGCATGATCAACTACACCGAGCGGCTCACCCTTCTGATGCATGACATCGTGACGAGGGTGCCGGCGTTGAACTTCATCGATATCAGCAACATCGTCGTCTTTGCTCGAGCCGGCCGCACCTCCGCCGAAGGGGCCTACGCGACGTGCCACTGCCTGACGCTGCCACCGAGCGAGCCGGGCTACTACTTCTGGCGGGACCACGAGACGGGACGCATCACGCGGCGATCGGAGTGGTTCGTCACGAAGTCGCCATCGGTCACCGTCGGCAGCCGGCCGATCAACTACCTCATCTCCTTTGCGCTGCCGCGCTACTGCGATCAGTCGCTCGGCCGCTCGCGCAAGGAGCGCTTCTACCATCCCGAGGAGGAGCCGTGGATGGCGAAGCTCGACACCGTCGTGCACGAGCTGTATCACATCGCACCCGACCTGAACGGAATCCGCCGGATCGACCGTGGCGACGGCACCTACTCGGCCAACTGCCACGGACACCACTTCTTCAGCCAGGTGGCGGACATGGTGCAGACCTACCTGGACTCGAAGCCGGACCCGAGTCTCTACGAGTTCCTGCGCTACGACTTCGATCAGCTGGAGACGATGTTTGGTGGGGTGGTGGGGACGTCGTTCCGATCGTTCCCATCATATCCGCAGCGCTACGTCGAGCCGCTGCGCGATCAGCCGCCGACGCCGGCCGACCCCGAGATGGCGGCGGTGGAGATCGTACCGGTCCGCACGCCGCGCCAGCCTCAGCGCTACACAGAAGACGACCTGCACGTCCGTCAGTTCACGCGCGGCACGTCGCGTCGCCTCGTCCGCAAGGGCGCGTTCCGCGCGGCCTAGGCTGGCTCGCGCCTCCTGACGCTGGGGCGCGCCGCCTGCCCGGCGCGGTCCGGCAGCAGCACGCCGCCGGTGCGTGGCCGCACGGGCGAGCGGGCTGCCGCGCCATCCCGACCTCTATACGGTGCAGGTCATGTCCTGTCCACAGCACATGGGCGACTTCACCTTGCCATGGCCGCCGGGGCACTCGGAGATGTGGACCGACGTGCCGTCCGCTTTCGTCAACGTCGAGTGCACCAGCTCCTTGCCGCACTGTCCGCACGTCATCGAGCCGATGCTCATCCCACACTTCTCACACTTGTAGCCAGCCATGAGTCCTCCCGGGTCTGTCAATCGAAATCCGGTGAACGGCACCGGAGCGGCCCCAGAATACCGCACTCGGCCGGCCGTGCCGCCAACTCCGTAATCGAACCGGCAGAATCGTCGTCGCACGCCGGGCGCACGGCGTACGCGCGCGCTCCTGGTGGTCCCGGTTTCCGGAGGCTGCGCACGAGCTCATCCGGTACGCCGGTTGATGTCGTGCGCGGCATGACTGGACTGCGCCTGCCGCTGCCGCTCGCCCTCGTTGCCGTCGTGTCGCTGGTCCCCCTGGTGGGGCCCACGACCGCCCGTGCCGACGACGAGGTGTCGCCGTCGATTCGGATGGCCGCGGCATGCGCACCGGTCGGAACGGCCGCGCCGTCGCGCTCGCCCCGTGTGTTCGCCCTGGTCGAGCCCGACCCGACCATGGTTCGGAAGACCCAGTTCGTCGCCGGCGATCGAGTCGGCATCGACAAGGGGGCGGAGGATGGGATGAAGGTTGGCGACCGATATGTGGTGCGCCGTCCCTTCCGGTTCGTCGGTGCGCCGGACGCGCAGCACACCATCGGGTGGCTGCACATCGCCGACGTCCATGAATCGACCTCGACGGCGGAAATCGACTTTGCCTGCGACGCGATCGCCGTCGACGATCGGCTGGCGCCTGCTGAGGACGTCTCGCTGCCACCGGGCGTCGCCCGCACGTTCGTGGGCGGGACGCTCGAGCCGCGACAGACCCTGGTAGTCAGCTACGGCATGGACGCGCGCGCCACGCTGGGCGACCGCGACTTCGTGCTCGCCGAGCGGCGTCGCGGCGACGAGGTGGCCGTCGGCGACCGGTACACCGCGTTCCATCGCAGCGCGATGCGTCGTGGCGCGATGGTCGATGGCGGCGCCGAGGCGATCGGCGAGGCAATCGTCGTCGCCGTGTTCCCGCGACAATCGCTGCTGCGGATGACCGCCATCCGCGATGCGGTGCTCGCCGGCGACTCATTCGTCCGCCGAATCGGCGCGACGGATCCGATGGCCGGCGAGGCCAGCCGTCCGGCCGTCGCGACACCCATTGCGGACGCGCCGCTCCGTGTCGCGGACGAGAGTGCGCCAGGGCGTGGCGGCGCGGCCGATCGGCCCGGGGCACGTCCGGCCGACCACACCGTGCTGTTCGACGACATCTACTTCGGGCTGGATCGCTTCACGCTCCGCCCGGAAGCGCGCGCCAAGCTGGATGAAGCAGTGACGAAGCTGCAGGCCGACCCGTCGCTGCGGGTGCGTGTCGAAGGGCATACGTG
>JBFWPD010000570.1:0-2781 GCA_050250175.1 Vicinamibacterales bacterium | reverse complement strand
CCAGAGGCAGGCCAAGCGTCTCGAAATAGCGGTCGCCGGCGCTCACGACCGAGACCACGGGCAAGTCGCTGCCGGGAACCATCTGCTGTCCCGGGATGTCGAGCTCACGCAAGGCTGCACCTTCCATGGGAAGAGCGCTCGCGAATGAAAGGGACGACAGGGCAGCAGTGCCTTCCAGCTCATCTCCAAGTTGGTCAATCATGCGGAGTCGTGCGTCGGACGCGATATATCGCTCTCCCGCAAGGTTCATCCACATGGTCACTACATTGGTCGTATCGACGACGACCTCGCTGCGCCGCCGCTCCTCTACCTGCTGCCTGGCGATCGCCAGCTGCGAGACAAAGACGACGGTGAGAGCAAACTGGAGGGTCAGAAAGAGGCCGGTCCACCGGCGAGATCGCTTCAGGTGCGCGCCCATCCGTCCGCCGTCCTTCAAGACGTTGTTGAAGTCGGTCTTCGAGACATACAGCGACGGCGCGAGGCCGAATACGAACACGCTGCCGATGCACCCTGCCGCGACCACGGCAAACACGCGCAGATCGGGCGCGTAGTGCATCCACGGCGGCAGGGTACCTGCAGGAATCAGGCTCGCGAACAGCGAAAGGCCGCCGAGCGCCAATCCCCAGCCGAGCGCCGCGCCGAGCAGCGCGAGCACCAGGCTTTCGACGAGGAGCTGACCGACAATCCGGCGGCGACTGGCACCGAGGGACGCCCGGATGGCGATCTCCTGGGACCGTTGGGCGCAGCGCATCGTGAGCAGGTTCGCCACATTCGCACACCCGATCAGCGCGACGAGGATGCCGGCGGTCATGAAGGCCAGCCACACCGGGCTCGTCGGGTCGCCGAGGAATCGCTCGCTGATGGGGACCGCAGTCAGCCGAACCCCGCGGTTGGTGTCCGGGTGCTCGGCAGTCAGACGCGAGCCGAGCCCCTCCAGCTCGCTTCGAACACGCACGAGGGTCGCGTCTGCCCGCAAGCGTCCGAAGACCGAGTAGCCGCGCTGATCCCGGCTCTCTTCGCGAACGCCTGGCGATGCCGCCAGCGGCACGAAGATGTCGGCAATCATCGGGAACGTAAACCGGAACTGATCGGATGCGATGCCGACCACAGTGGCCGGGACGCCGTTGATCGTCACGGTCCGCCCCAGCACGCGCGGATCTGCGCCGTAGCGCTCGCGCCAGAGAGAAGCCGCCAGCACGACCACTCCCGGTGCTCCCGGCCGTTCGTCGTCAACGAGGAATCCTCTGCCGAGCGACGGGAGATCCCGCAGCACCTCGAACAACTTCGCGGACACGTACGCACCCCTGGCCCGATCCGGTGCGAGCGTGTCGTCGCCGAGAGCCACCGGGCGCATGGCCACGGCAGCGATCGCTTCAAACGACTGCGACGAGCTCCGGACGTCCTCGAACTCGCGATACGACAGCCCCCGCCGCTCGTCGCGCTCGTTGCGGGAGGAGAGGTCGACGACCTCGCTCGCTCCAGGAATGGGCAGCTCTCGAATCGTGTGTGCGTTGAAGATCGTGAACAGCATCGTGTTCACGCCAAGGCCGAGCGACAGCGCAACTCCGGCCGCCAGCGTGAACCCGGAATCCTGTCGCAGCCGCCGCACCGCATACCGGATGTCTCGCCAGAGAGTGTCGAGGAGTGCGCCCGCCTTTGCTTCCCCCACCCGCTCCTTGAGTTGCCGGGGGCCACCCAACTCCAGTCGAGCCGCCCTGTGTGCCTCGGCGCTCGTCAGGCCCGCCGCCCTCTTCTCCTCCACGAGGAGCGCCTCCAGAGCCGTGATCTCGTCGTCGATCTCGTGCTCGACGCCGTCGCGATGTGCGAGATTTCGCCAGAGCGACTGAAGCCGTGGAAGCCACGTCATCGGAGGCGCCTTTCTTCAGGGTCGGGGCTGTTGCCCGGCTACCCTTCGAGCACATGCGTCATGGCGATCACGACCCGATTCCATGCCGCTTCCTGACGTCCGAGCTGTCGCTCGCCGGACCGTGTGAGACGGTAGTACTTGGCACGCCTGTTGGTCTCTGAAGGTTTCCAGGACGACGTCAGCCATCCTGCCTCCTCCAGTCGATGCAGCGCCGGAAACAATGATCCAGGCAGCACCTGAAACGCCCCTCTGGACAACTGATGGACCCGGCGCGACACGCCCAATCCATGAAGCTCTCCGGCGGCGAGGGCCTTGAGGATCAGGAGATCGAGCGTGCCCTGGAGCAGCGTCGTCTGTGGGGCCATGAGTCTCCTATCGATGCTTGATATGAATATGCTTCCGCTCCTATCGAGTGTCAATAGGACGGCAGGCGACGAATGGCTACGGAGTTTTCGGGGGCTGGGGACATATCGCGCGCGAATCCGCCGTCGCGGCAGGTTAGCATCCGTGGCGCGAGTCAGCCGCGCGTTGTCTCAGGAGGATGCATGCCGAGACGCATACCCGTTCAGCGGCTCGTCGCCAGACCCGACGTGGTGCTGGTCGCTTCCCTCGCCCGGCGCCGCGTCGAAGCGGACGTCGTCACGTGCGGGGGGGCGCTGCAGACCAAGAGCGGGACCACGACGCACGCCATCGACACCTTCACGATTCTCGACCTGCTTCGCGTGACGGTGATCAGCCAGTCGTTCGGCTTCGGCACCACGGTCGCAGTTGCGCCGCAAAAGACCCCGTCCGGCTATTCGTTTCAAGGAAACACCTGCCAGGCGACGACGGGAGATCACTGCAAGAACGGCGAGTTGCTGTCGACCATCACCTCGGTATCCGGCACGATCACGCCGGCGGTTCTCGAGTACTCG
>JBFWPD010000569.1:0-2793 GCA_050250175.1 Vicinamibacterales bacterium | reverse complement strand
GGCGCCTCCTCCGCGGTCATCGGGGCATTGAGGTATGACCCCCACGCCCACGCTTCACCCCAGTAGCAGATCGCGCAGTCCGGATCGCGTCGGGAGGCTTCCCGGAACGATCGCACCGCCTCCGCCTTCGCGAAGGCGTACATCATCTGGAAGCCCTGAGTGAAGTAGGACTGCGCCTCGGCGTTGGTCGAGGAGATTGGCCGCGTGAAGGGGCCGAGCCCGACCGGAAAGAGCGGAATGGGATCGTTGTAACGCGCTGGAACCGTGTGCCCTTCATCGTGCTGCGCGCCTGCGCTTCCCGCGAGAAGGAGGACGAGCGCGGCCACGAGTACCGGCGTCACCTTACGAGTTCTCATAGCTCCTCCGCTACCCGATCCCGACGCGTGACACCACGGCCCGGCAGCCGCTCGCCATCGTGCCAAGGACTAGCGCGCCGCCGCGGCGGCCTGCCTGGCGCTCCAGCGCGCGCCCGACGCATCCGTGCCGGACAACTGCCCATTGCTCGCCAGCGTCCCGGTGTAGCGCACGCCGCCGACGGTGAACTCGACATCGTTGCCGCGCACCCGCCCCTCGCTGATCGGCGTCGCCGTGCCTCCGCGCGTCAGCGATCCCGAGAGCATCTGATACGTCTGACTCAGGGTCAGCTCGCCGTCGGCCAGCTGCCATGTGCCGGCGACCTTCGCCGGGACGATGTAGAGCATCACCGAGCACCAGCTCGTGCAGTTCTCAATCTGCTCCCGATGATCGGGGTCCCACTCCGCGATGCCGAAGGTGTTGACCACGATTCTCGATCCTGGCCGCATGTTCAGGAACTTGTCGCGGAGCCTCACCAGATTGTCCGGCAGCAGGAAGAGAATGAGAGCGCTGGCCTTCGAGATGTCGGCTTCGAACATGTCCCCTTCCACGAACTGCGCCCTGTCGCCGACACCGGCTTCTGCAGCATTGCGACGGGAGAGCGTCACCATGTCCGGGTTGTACTCGACGCCGAGCGCTCGCGCGCCACGCCTGGCAGCGGCAATGATGTTGCGGCCGTCGCCCGACCCCAGATCCATCACGAAGTCCTGCGGTGTGATCTTCGCGACGTCGAGCATCCGCTCGACGGTCACCTGCGGTGAAGGCACCCAGACGACATCCTTGCCGGGCTGCCCCACCGTCGGTTCGAACTGATTCGTCACAGTCTGCGCGGCGGCGGCGGCGCTGACCAGGCTGCCAGCAAGCAGCAGGGCCGCGACGCTCCTCGATTGATGCATCAATGCTCGAGCTCCCTGATTCGCCCGTGATCGGGTCGCCCTACCCTCTGCCGACCTGCACGCGCCGGGTCAAGGGGACGAAGGACCTGAAGGACCTCCAGACCTCTCGGTCCCCGGGTCCTGGGTCCTCTGGGTCCCAGGACCGACGTGCTTGTAGCTTGGATAAGATTGACGTCGTGATTCCCTATCACGACGAGAACGAGACGCTCCGCACGCCGGTCGTCACCTTCATGCTGATTGCGCTCAACGTCCTGTCCTGGCTGCTGGTTCAGGGCGCTGGAGCCTCCGAGGCACTGACCCGCTCGGTCTGCAACCTCGGCCTGATCGCCGGCGAGCTCACAGGCCAGGCGTTGCCGGGCTCGGGCTTTCCGATGAGCGATACGGCGGTCTGCGTCGTCGACCCGGGGCTGCAATCGACGCACATCTTCACGTCGATGTTCCTGCACGGATCATGGATGCATCTCATCGGGAACATGTGGTTCCTCTGGCTCTTCGGCAACAACATCGAAGACTCCATGTCACGCGGGAAGTTTCTGATCTTTTATCTCGCGTGCGGCGTAGCCGCGGCTCTGTTCCAGGTTGCCAGCGATCCCGACTCCATCATCCCGATGGTCGGCGCGTCGGGGGCGATCAGCGGAGTGATGGGCGCCTATCTCGTGCTCTATCCAACCGTCCGCGTCTTCACGCTCGTGCCTCTCGGCTTCTTCGTCACCTCCATCGCGCTTCCCGCGTGGGTCATGCTGCTGTACTGGGCGTTCATCCAGTTCGTGAGCGGCGTCTCGATGGCTGCCGGAGAGTCCACGGGCGGCGTGGCCTTCTGGGCCCACATCGGCGGTTTCGCGGCAGGCATCGTGCTGGTTTACCTGTTCCGCAACCGGGGCCAGGTCGCGGCGCACCGGAGGCATCATTGGCAGCCATCGCGTACTGGGTGGTGACGCAACGGGTCCCTCCAGGTCCGTCGGTCCTTGGGTCCTTCGGGTTCTTTTGGTGCTCGAGAGCACGCGGAACACACCCGGCGCTCTATGGCTGAGCTCGCAGCTGCATAACGCTGGACGCACAATGGAGACAGGCGCGGCCTTTTGCCGACCGCCAACTTGTGTCCCGGCCGCCCGGGACAGGAGATCGACTGTGAGACTTCGACTTCGACAAACGCTCGTGATCCGGATCGTTCTGCTGTCAGCGTTCCTCCTTGCCCTTGCCGCCCCTGCCGCTGCGCAGGCCGGCATCGGAGTCCGCGCCGGAATCTCCTCGGATCCGGATCAGTTCTACTTCGGTGGGCACTATGAGACCGGGCCGCTGGTCGAGAACCTCACCTTCCGGCCGAATGTCGAAGTAGGTCTCGGAGACGACGTGACCGTCGTCGGTCTGAACTTCGAGTTCGCGTATCACTTTCCGACGAGCAGGCCATGGGGCGTATACGTGGGCGGTGGTCCGGCGCTCAACGTCATCAACTTCAACGACGACTCGGACGCCGAAGGCGGCTTCAACATCCTGTTCGGCGTGGAGCATCGCGAGGGCCTGTTCGTCGAGCTGAAGGTCGGCA
>JBFWPD010000568.1:0-2801 GCA_050250175.1 Vicinamibacterales bacterium | reverse complement strand
CCCGCCTGGATGCGTTCGACGTTGAAGGCGCGAAGCCCTTCGTCCACCAGCTCTTCGAACTCGTGCGCCAGGGCGGACTTCTCGACTTCGTCTTCGCCGAGGAGCAGATAGATCGGGTCCGTCTCGGCCGCAGCGATCTGCTTGCGGACGGCCGAGGGACTGGCTGAGCCCATGCGTTAGAAGGCTTCGAGAATGGCGCTCACGACCGAGCGCGCGAAGTCGGTGGTGATGCGATCGTATGCGGGGGCATCCTGGCCGAGAATAGCCGCGGCGTCGAAGACGCTGTCGCCGCTCTGCGCGTCGTACTCCTGTCTGAACACCAGCCGCGGATTCTCCCAGAGGATACGGTCGTCTGTGGCATCGCGAAGCTCCACTCGCGCCCTGAGGGTCACGGTGTAGCTGGACGCGATCGTCTGCCCGGTAAAGCTCGACGCCTGCACATCGACGCTCGTGACCTCGCCGGTGAGCACAGCATCGACGTCGGTCTCGTCCGGCACGATCTGATAGCGCCCGCGTCCAATGAACTCGGACCGGACCTTCTGGGTGATCTCGGTCTCGAGGTTGAAGATGGATGTGCTGTTCTCGAACGTCGGGACGCCGATGGTTTCGATGTAGGCCGGCAGGAACGAGCCGCGGCCCGCGAGCGAATAGCCGCAGCCGGACATCACCAGGACGGCGGCGGCCAGCACGGCAAGTCGAGACGGTCCCCGGCTCATGACACGACCACGCTGACCAGCGGTCCCTTGGCGACGACGACCTTCCGGATGGTCTTGCCGTTGGTATGGTTCGCGACGACCGGATCGGCCAGGGCTGCCGCCTGCAGTTCCTCGTCCGACAAACCGGCTGTCACCGTGAGCCTGGCGCGCACCTTCCCGTTGATCTGTACCGGGACGACGAGCGTGTCCGCCTTCGCGACCGCCTCGTCGAACGCGGGCCAGGCGGCCCGTGCGAGCGATTCGGGATGACCGAGCCGCTGCCACATCTCTTCTGCCGTGTGCGGAGCGAACGGGGACACCATCAGCACCAGCGCATCGAGCGCTTCACGCAGCGCGCCAATCGTCTCCGGGCGTTCGACGTGTCCGTCGGCTGGCGCCGGACGCCCGGGGCCTCCGCGCGCCGTCTTCTCGCTGAAGGCATACAGCTCGTTGACGAGCTCCATCAGCGACGACACCGCAGTGTTCAGGTGGACCCGTTCCTCGATGTCGGCCGTCACTCGTCGAATCGTGTCGTGCGCTTTTCGCCTGAGCGCCTTTTCATCGTCCGTGCAGCCGTCGGCGATGATCTTGACGCCTTCGCCGCCGACAGTCTCGCACCAATGGTCCACGAGCCGCCAGACGCGCATCAGGAAGCGGAAGCTGCCTTCGAGCCCCGCATCGCTCCACTCGACTTCCTTCTCTGGAGGAGCGACGAACATCACATACAACCGAAGCGAATCCGAGCCGTACTTCGCAATCATGTCGTCCGGATCGACGACGTTGCCCTTGGACTTGGACATGACGGCGCCGTTTCTGAGCACCATCCCCTGGGTCAGCAGGCGCGTGAAGGGCTCGTCGAACTTCACCAGTCCGACATCGCGGAGGACCCGCGTGAAGAACCGCGAGTACAGCAGGTGCAGAATCGCGTGCTCGACGCCGCCGCTGTAGAAATCGACCGGCATCCAGTACGCCGCGCTTGCCGGGTCGAACGGCAGCTGTGCGTTGTGCGGATCCGCGAACCGCAGGAAGTACCAGGACGAGTCGACAAACGTATCCATCGTGTCGGTCTCGCGCCTGGCGGGACCGCCGCACTTCGGACACGTCGTGTTCAGGAACTCGGGCACCTGCGCGAGCGGTGAATCCCCTCGGCCGGTGAAGGCTGCGACCTTCGGCAAGGCCACCGGCAACTGGTCCTCTGGCACGGGCACCATGCCGTCCTTGTCGCAGTACAGGACGGGAATGGGCGTTCCCCAGTAGCGCTGCCGCGAAATGCCCCAGTCCTTCAGCCGGTACTGAACTTCTGCCGCGCCGATCCCGCGAGCCTGTGCGTCGCTGGCCATCTGCGACAGCACCGCGGGGGCCTCGGCACCCGAGTACTCTCCTGAGCCGACGAGACGTCCGTAGGCCACCGACGCTTCCGCCATGCGGTCCGCATCCGGGGCGGGGCCCTCTCCCGGCACGACGACGACGCGGATTGGCAGCTTGTACTTCCGCGCGAACTCGAAATCGCGCTGGTCGTGGGCGGGCACGGCCATGATGGCGCCGGTGCCATACTCGGCCAGGACGAAGTTCGCGATCCAGATCGGAATTGGCTCCCTGGTGAACGGATTGACGGCCGTCCGTCCCGTGTCGAATCCTTCCTTCTCGATGGTGCCCGTCAGCCGCGCTTCTCTGTCGAGCGCCCGGAACGCGGCAACACGCTTCCTGAACGCCTCGGGATCGGGGCTCTCGGCGGCGAAGCGATCGACGAGCGGATGCTCTGGCGCCAGCAGCAGGAACGTCGCGCCGTAAATCGTGTCGATGCGCGTCGTGAAGACCTCGATCGTCTCAGGCGTCGCAGCGCCCTTCGCGTCGCCAATCGGGAACCGCAACCGGGCGCCCTCGGAGCGGCCGATCCAGTTCCGCTGCATGACGACGACCTTTTCGGGCCATGCCGCGAGCGTGTCGAGCCCCGCCAGAAGTTCCTCCGCATATGCCGTGATGCGGAAGAACCACTGCTCCAGATCTCGTATCTCGACAACCGATCCGCATCGCCAGCACGAGCCCTCGACAACCTGTTCGTTCGCCAGAACCGTCTTGCAGCTCGGACACCAGTTCACCGACGAG
>JBFWPD010000567.1:0-2802 GCA_050250175.1 Vicinamibacterales bacterium | reverse complement strand
AACTTCATGAGCGTGACCCGGTATCCGTGCCCCTCGAGCAGGGCTCCTATCGAGGCCGCTGCCAGGCCCTTGCCGAGGGAGGACACCACACCGCCCGTGACGAAGATGTACTTGGTCGAGTTCATGATCGGCTTCAGTCCTCAGTTCGATGCGGATGTCGTAAACAACCTGCGGACCTGCTCGAGGTCGGCAGGTGTGTCCACTCCAAACGAGTCGTACGACGTTTCGACCGCCTTGATCCGTATGCCGTGCTCGAGGGCGCGCAGCTGCTCGAGGGCCTCGGCGCGCTCGAGCGGTGTCGGCTCGAGCGACGCGAGCACGAGGAGCGTCGGACGCCGGAACGCATAGAGGCCGACGTGCCGGTACATCGGCGGCCAGCCGCCGCGCGGATCGCGCACATGCGGAATCGGAGCACGTGAGAAGTACAGCGCGAAGCCACCCCGGTCCAGGACCACTTTCACGACGTTCGGATTCGTCAGGTCGGCCGGTTCGAGAATGCGCCGGTAAAGCGTCGTCATCGACACCGACGGATCGGTGAACGGCTCGACGGCCTCGGCGATGGACCGCGGGTCGATCAGCGGCTCGTCGCCCTGCACGTTGACGATGACATCGCAGGGAAGATTCGCCGCAACCTCCGCAAGCCTGTCAGTGCCGGTCTGATGATCTGCACGCGTCAATCGGACCTGCCCGCCGAACTCGTTCACCCTCGTCGCGATCCGCAGGTCGTCGGTCGCCACGATGACACGCGAGATGATCGGCGACGCCGCGACACGTCTGTAGACGTGCTCGATCATCGGCTTGCCGGCGATGTCTGCGAGCGCTTTACCGGGGAGTCGGGTAGATGCGTAGCGAGCCGGGATGACTGCGACGACTTCGAGAGGGAACGCTGAATCGACCGACACACCAGTCGAGGCAGGGTGCACGACGAATCATAGCACACCCGAATCGGCGCACATGGTACGATGCGCGCCTTCGACGACGACACACGTCACGCGCCGCCGGCCGGCAATGTCCGTCACGATCATCATCAATCCCATCGCGGGCGGAGCAACACCTGAAGAAGGGCGTCGACGCGCAGAGCGCGCGATGGCGACGCTCTCGAAGCTCGGTGCGACAGGGGAAGTGTTCGTGACGGAACGCCGAGGTCACGCGCGAGAGCTTTCGCTCGCGGCCGTCACGCGCGGAGCGCGGCTGCTCATCGCGTGGGGTGGCGACGGCACCGTGAACGAAGTGGCGTCGTGCCTGGCGTTCGGAACCGTACCGCTGGCGATCGTGCCTTCAGGCTCCGGCAACGGACTGGCGCGCGCACTCGAGATCCACAAGCGGCCCGAAGGCGCGATTGCCGAGGCGCTGAGCGCGCCGCCGCGCCGGATTGACGCGGGCGAAATCGACGGACGTCTGTTCTTCAGCGTGGCGGGCGTGGGATTCGACGCGCACGTGGCGGCCTGCTTCGACCGCGATCTCCGCGGCAGACGGAAATTCAGCGGCTACGTGCGTGTTGCCGCGCGGGAGCTCGCGAGCTATCGCCCGCGTGCGTATCGCATCAGCGGCCATGCGGAAGGCCGTGCGAGGCACGCCCTTCTCGTGACTCTGGCCAATTCCTCGCAGTTCGGGAACGGCGCCAGAATCGCTCCTGACGCGCTCGTGGACGATGGGGCGTTGGACCTGGTCGTTGTGGAAGAGACGTCGCGCCTCAGAACGCTCTGTTCGCTTCCGGCCCTGTTCAACGGCCGGATCGGACGGGCGAGAGGGGTCTCGATTCAGCGTGTCACGGCCGCGACGATCGAAGGCGATGCGCCGTTGTTGTTTCACGTCGACGGCGAGCCGGTCGCGGGCGGGGCCAGGCTCGAAGCCAGAGTGCACCCCGCCGCGCTCGCCGTCGCGGTCCGGTGAGCCGTCCTAGACGGACGCCGCCGCCGCGCTTCCCGAAAGGCGTACCACCCAGGCCTTGCGGATCGCCGGCACCTTGCGGATCTCTTCGACAGCGACCTCCAGAGTTTTCGGCACGCTGCCCTCGTCCACGTTGACGACGCCTACCGCGCCGCCCGCGTCGCGCCCGAGCGCGAAGCTCGCAATATTCACGCGGTGACGCCCAAGGATCGTGCCAACCTCGCCGATAACGCCGGGCAGGTCGTCGTTGCGAATGATCAGGAGCGTCCCGGTCAGCGGCGCCTCGACCGGCACACCGTCGACGGCCACGAGCCGCGGGCTGTTGGGTTCGAACACCGTGCCCTCGGCCCAGCGCTCGCCGTCGCTCGTGTGAAGCTTCACGGAAACTAGGCTCGTGTAGTGGCGTACGCGCGTGCTCCGCGACTCGATGATCTCGATGCCGCGATCCTTGGCAACGCTTCTCGCGTTCACCATCGACACGCCGCCGGAGAGGATCGGACGAAGAACACCCGCCGCGGCGCTCGCGGCCAGGACGTCGGCGGCCCGGCTGTCGGCGAGCGCGCCGTAGTAGCGCAGACCCAGGGCCTGAATCCGCGCCGCCCCCATCTGCGAGACGATGGCCGCCAGGCTTTCCGAAAGGCGGATCCAGGGCTGCAGCCGCTGGAGCTCGTCAGGGTGGACCGACGGGAAGTTCACCGCGTTGCGAACCACGCCGTCGCGCAGGAAGTCGCGGACGGCCGCGGCCGTATCGAGGCCCACCAGCTCCTGCGCCTCCTCGGTGGACGCCGCAATGTGCGGCGTCGCGACGACTTGCGGCTTCTTCGCAAGTGCCCAGTCTGCCGGCGGCTCCTTCTCGAACACATCCAGCGCCGCCCCGGCGACCACTCCTGATTCTAGGGCCCGCGTGAGTGC
>JBFWPD010000566.1:0-2807 GCA_050250175.1 Vicinamibacterales bacterium | reverse complement strand
GAGTCTCTTGAGCGGGTTCTGGCACTCGACGCGTCGTTCATGAACGGCTCGGCCGATCGGGCGCTAGGCCGCTGGTATCACAAGGTGCCGGGGCTCTTCGGTGGAAGCCGCAAACGGGCGGAAGCGCACCTGCGCGCCTCGCTCCGCTACGATCCGGAGAGCGTCCTCACGCACTTCTTCCTGGGCGAACTGTTTCTTGACGACGGCCGGAAGGCCGACGCACGTGAGGCGTTCGAAACCGCGATCAGTGCACCGATCAATCCGGAGTGGGCACCTGAGGACGAGGACTACAAGCGCCAGGCTCGTGAACGCCTGGCGCGCCTCGACTAGGGGCCGTTCGTCACGTCTCCCGACGAAGCGCCCAGAGCGCGACAGCGAACGAGGCGACGGTGAACAGACAGAATCCTGTCGCCTCCCAGAGAAGCCCCCCTCCGTCCCCCACTCCCGTCGTGGCGTACCGCAACAGGTCGACCTGCCAGGTCACCGGATTCGCGTACGCGACGAGCCGAAAGGCAGGCGGCATCGGTTCGAGCGGGTAGAACATGGAGCTGGCGAACAGGAACACGAAGTAGAAGATCGAGGTGATCGAGTTGAAGGCATCATTCTGCCGGACCCGGATGGCGAAGACGGCGTAGAAGAAGAACCAGCCCGCAGTGCCCACGACGACGACCGCGGTGGCAAGCGGCAGCAGATGCCACGTCACCGGCACCGCGAGCACGACCGCAGCCAGTCCGATCGTGACCGTCGCCTGGACGAGAGCCACGAACACGTTGAACAGGACCTTGCCCAGCAGGTACTCGGCCCGACTCATGGGGTAGGTCAACATTTCGAAGAACACCCCGTTGTCGCGATCCATGAAGAACGACCAGGCGGTGTTCGACGCGATGCCGAAACTCGCCATCCCGAGGACGCCGGCGAGGAAGAAGGCATGGTAGTTGGTGGCGACACCCGCGGAAGAGAACTGCAGCGCCCGGTCGATACCCACGCCGAACACCAGGAGGTACCCGAGCGGATAGACGACGTCCCAGAAGATGAAGAGAAGATTGGTGACGCGGATCTTCGCTTCGCGGAGAAGAATCGCTCGGAGTGCGGTCACCGTCGCCGCTCCCGTTCGGGCCGAGTCAGCTCCACGAACACATCCTCCAAGCTCGCCCCCCCGATCTCGATGCGGAGAATGTTCCCACGCGAGGCCCACTCGCTCACGAGCGCCAGCACCTCCGCCTCACTCTCCTTCAATGCCGCTTCCACGGTCGTGCGACTCACCGCCAGCCGCAAAGGACGGCGTGACGCCCACGCGGCCTCGATCCCGTCTGGCACGCCGTCGAACGTCAACACCACCTCGTAGACGCTGCTTGCGAGCAACTTGAGTGCGTGGAGGTCGCCGCGCGCGATCTGACGTCCGCGGTTGACGATCAGGATGTCATCACACAGCTCCTCGGCCTCGCTCAGAATCTGGGTCGTGAGGACAATCGTGCGGCCGCGAGCCGCCTCCTCGCGCAACGCCGCCATGACCGCCCGCTTCAGCAAGGGGTCCATCCCCGTTGAGAACTCGTCGAGGAACACGATGGGGGTGTCGACCATGAAGATCTTCGCCACCTGCACGCGGCGCTTAAACCCGCCGCTCATGTCCTGCACCTTCTGACCCGCGTATGCCTCGAGCCCGAAGTCGCGCAGCACCCGGTCCGCGCGTTCCCGCACCTCTGCTGGTGGCAGTCCGTGAAACCGCGCGAAGCCGGTCAGGTTGTCGCGAGCACTCAGCAGCAGGTCGGCGGCCTGCTCCTGGATGACGACCGCGATGCGCCGCCGCACCTCGAGCGGGTCGCGCAGCACGTCGAATCCGGCAACCAGGGCGCGCCCAGACGTGGGTCGGATCTGTGTCGTCAGGATCTTCAGCGTCGTCGATTTCCCCGCGCCGTTCGGACCGAGGAGACCGAAGATCGACCCACGGGCCACCGCGAACGTGAGGCCGTCGAGTGCGGTTACGGCTTTCAGGCCCCGACCGTATCGGCGGACGAGGTCGTGCACCTCGATGGCGGGCGATGCGGCCATCTACAGCTCGGTCGTGTCGATCTGCGCGCGCTGCAGCCGCCCGCTGAAGTCGACGTAGATCGACTTCCACTCCGAGAAGACGTCCAGCGCCGCGGTTCCGGCTTCGCGATGGCCGTTGCCGGTCGCCTTGGTCCCGCCAAACGGCAGGTGCACCTCGGCACCGATGGTGGGCGCGTTGACGTAGAAGATGCCGGTGTAGAGATCGCGCATGGCACTGAATGCCCGATTCACGTCCCGGGTGTAAATGGAGGCCGACAATCCATAAGGCACGTTGTTGCCGATCTCGATTGCCTCGTCGAAGGATCGGCACGGAATGACGGACACGACGGGACCGAAGATCTCCTCCTGCGCGATGCGCATGGACGGCGCCACGTCCGCGAAGATCGTCGGCTCGTGAAAGTACCCGTGCTGATGCACGCCGCCGTCGAGGATCCGGCCGCCAGCCACGAGGCGAGCGCCTTCGGCCTGACCAAGCTGGACGTAGCGGGCGACGGTCTCGAGCTGTCCCTGACTGACGGCGGGCCCCATCTGCACCGCGGGGTCGAGACCGTCCCCCACATGCAACCGACCCGCGCGGGCGATGAACGCCTGAAGGAACGGCTGATACACGCGTTCGTGAACGACCACGCGGCTCGCTGCGGTGCAGCGCTGTCCGGTCGTTCCGAACCCGCCCCACAAGCACCCCTCCACGGCCAGCTCCAGGCTCGCGTCATCCATGACCATGATGACGTTCTTTCCGCCCATCTCGAGGTGGACTT
>JBFWPD010000565.1:0-2818 GCA_050250175.1 Vicinamibacterales bacterium | reverse complement strand
GGCGGCTCGTCGTGCCCTGCCGCCTGCCAGGCCCCGGCCGAATCCATGTTCTCGATGGCCACCAGCTCGATCGCGTTGTTCGGCTTCGGCTCGTAGACGAGAACGGCTGGCTGGAGGAAGTCGGTGTGGGTGCCGGTGACGTCGAGACGGGTTTCATCCTCGAGGATGCCGAGCAGGTCCTGGCGGATGAAGTGCAGGCCCATCGAGCCATGCTTCTCGAGGTCGAGGCCCATGTGGTACGCGGTCTCGCAGATGTCCATCCAATCGCGTACGTAGCCGTCCGCGATCGCGGTGTTGACGTCCTTGTATTTCTCCGTGGCCGCGCGCACGTCGTCGAGCGTCGGCTCGGACGAGCAGGCCGCAAAGACGAAGGGGGCGATCGCGAGTGCGATCGCCCCCAGGAAGTGCTGTTTCACAGGAGAATCAGCCGATCCTACGGGAGCCGGTTGAACTTCTGCACGCGCTGACCGGTCTGGACTTCAGCGGTGAAGACGTTGCCCTGGGAGTCGAACTCGAAGTTGTGCAGCCAGTCGAACTGACCGGGCTGTCCGCCGCCGCGGCCCCACGAGTACACGGTCTCGAGGGTGTCGCGATTGAGGGTCCACACCTTCTTGTTCGTGCCGTCCGGGACGTAGAGGAAGCGCTGCTCGGGATCCAGAGGATCGAGCGCGATTTCCCAGGTCGAACCCGGGCCGTAGGTCTGCGGCGCGAGCACGATTTCCTTCACGTACGTGCCGTCCTTCTGGAAGACCTGGATACGGTTGCTCGGCCGGTCGCTGACATACACGAGCCCGTCGTTGGAGATCGCGAGGCCATGCACCGGCGTGCGGAAGGTCTGGCTCGGCGGCGCGTTCGGATCCCACGGGCCCGGATCCTCGTCAACCGGCGGCTTGCCATAGGCGCCCCAGTGACGCTTGTAAGCGCCGGTCTCGGCGTCGAACACGATCACGCGGCGGTTGCCGTAGCCGTCGGCCACGTACAGCTCGTTGTTCGTGGGGTCGACTTCCATGATGGCGGCCTGGCGGACCGACGTGGTGTCGTTGCTGCCCTTGCTGGCGCCGACAGCACCGATCTGCAGGATGAACTTGCCGTCCTTCGAGAACTTCATCAGGTGGTGGTCGTCCTGGCCGTTGCCGGCCACCCACACGAAGTTGTTCTGGTCGACGTAGATGCCGTGCTCGGACGCGAACCACTGATAACCCTGGTTGCTGTCGTCCCAGCCCCACGATTCAATGACGTTGCCCTCGGGATCGAACGCGAGCACGGGGGGAGCCGTCACGCAGCAGAGCGCCTGGAGAGGAGCGTGTCCCCACTTCCGCCCGCGAACTTCCGTGGGAGGCGTCGCGCCCGCGTTGGTGGCCTGCACGGTATTGGGGCGGTGAATGATCCAGACGTTGTCGTCGTTGTCGATCGACAGGCCTGCCACCTGGCCGATGATCCAGTTGTTCGGCAGCGGCTCGGGCCAGAACGGGTCGACAGCGAACTGTGCTACGCCTTCGGGCACGTTCGGGCCCGATGCGTCAGGGGGCATATTCACCGAGGCCGCGGCCGGGGCTTCGGCGGTCGCGCTGCCCTCGCCGGTGCCCCCGCCCTGACAACCGGCCACGAGCAGCCCTGCGCTCATCGCCACGACCAGACCCCAAGCACTTTTACAGCCGGTGTGCATGCGTTTCCTCGCCTTCCTGCCGATGTTGTTCGGCATCGCGGACACTTCCGCACTACGTGTGCGGTCGAGCCGCTAAACAAGCTGGGCATTCTAGGGCAAAAGCGTCTCGAATGCCAGTGCGGAGTTGTAGCACCAATTGCCGCAGGGCACAAAGCGCCCTCGAAAACTGCTCAGTCGCATCCTCTGGCGCCGGCCCCGGCGCCCGTATCTTGACACCGTATAACGCTTCACGTACCGTGCGCACCAACGCGCGTCGGCAAGCCAAGTCTGGGAGGTCCCGTGGGCACGACTGAGGATCGTTGGCGGCACAGCATGTCGCGGCGCAAGGCGATCCTGGGCCTTGCGGGAGCTTTCGCCGCTTCACCACTGCTGCGGGCACAGCTCGATCCGCGCCCCCTCCGCGAGCATCGCCGCGTCCCGGGGTTCCGCGAGATGCACGAGGTCTTCGATTTCGAAGGCGTCTTCTTCGCCAACCAGCCCCGCGCGATCTACGACTACACGGCACACGGCGACGGCTCCGAGTTCACGCTGAGACGGAATCGCGAGGCTTTCGGCTGGGTCGATCTTGCGCCGCCGGCGGCCTCGATGCCTGCCGTGGATCCCGCAGCTGTGGACATGTCCACCGAGATCTTCGGGGTCCGGCATCAGTGGCCTCTTTTCATCTGTCCGACGGCTGCCCAGGGCCCGCTCCACCCGCAAGGGGAGCTCGGCATGCGGCTCGGCGCGATCGGGTCGTCGACGACGATGATCGTGCCGAACGGGTCGTCGGTGCCGCTCGAGAAGATTGCCGCCGCGGGCTCCAATCCGTTCTGGTACCAGTTCTATCCCCGTCGTGATCTCGAAGAGAGCCGGGACCAGCTGATGCGCGCCCAGGCCGCCGGCGCACAGGCCATCGTCGTCACGATCGACCAGCAGGCATCGGCCTACGAACGGTCGCTGCACAACCGCAATCTGGGCGGGGCGCCCGCGGCTCCACGGACGCCGCCAAAGGTGGCGAACCCGTATCGGGTCTCGGAAGGGCGCCTCTGGTACAGCTGGCAGTACCTCGACGAGTTCCGGAAGTTCATCACCGTGAAGATGCTCGCCAAGGGCATCCTCACGGGCGAGGACGCGCTCTAGTGCATCGAGCACGGCATCGACGGCATCGTCGTG
>JBFWPD010000564.1:0-2822 GCA_050250175.1 Vicinamibacterales bacterium | reverse complement strand
GGCGTCCGCCACTTCCTCCGGTCGTCCCATTCGGCCCATCGGCTCCTGAGCCTTCATCTTCTCGTAGAGCTCCGGCATGCCCTGACGGATGCGGTCCCACGCGCCGCCCGGGAACTCGATCGGTCCGGGTGAGACGAGGTTGACGCGGATCCCCTTCGGGCCAACCACCTGACTGAGCTGCTTCGTGTACGTGATGAGGGCCGCCTTCATCGCGTTGTAGGCGTTTGCAGCCATGAACGTCTCCACAGCCGCCGTCGTGCCGATGGCCACGATCGCGCCCCCCGCTGTCATCCGCGGGAGGACCGCGTCACAGCCACGGACCGTGCCGAGCACATCGACCTCGAAGTTCGCCCGCCACTGCTCGAGCGGGTCTCGGCGCGTACCGGCCGTGACGTTCGGCACGAAGACATCGACGCCTCCGAGCGCGACGATCGCGTCGTCGATCCACCGCAGGTAGTCGTCGCCGTCGCCGACGTCGCAGGCCCGCCCCCAGATAGTCGTGCCGTGCTCTCGCAGGGCTGCAGCAGCGTCGTCCACCTCGGATTGGTTGCGGGCGCAAATCGCGACGTCCGCGCCCTCTCGTGCCAGCCGGTCGGCGATTCGTCGTCCGATGCCCTTGGTTGCGCCAGTGACCAGCGCACGCTTGCCTGTCAGTCCGAGGTCCATGCGTCTCCTCCGCCGCGCCCTCAGTGGCGCCGCATGGCGAGATGTTACGATCAAGCGCATGTCACCCGCGAGCGCACTGCGACCGCTCGGCTGGTTCGTCACGTGCCTCCTCCTCGTGAGCGCGCTCGGGTGCGCGCCCGCGCGCCTCCCCGCCCCCGTCGCGCCGTATCACGTCGAGGACGTCGCGCTGACCACGCTGCAGCGCGACCTGGCGACGGGTCAGGTGACCTCCGCTGAACTCGTCGAACGGTACGTGGCGCGAGTTGCCGAACTCGATCGCGGCCCCACCGGGCTTCACAGCGTCATCGCGATCAACAGCGAGGCGGCGGCGACGGCGCACATGCTTGACGCGGAGCGCGGCGCCGGACGAGTACGCGGTCCGCTGCACGGGATCCCGATTGCCCTCAAGGACAACATTGAGACGGGCGAACCGGCGTTGCCGACGACCGCTGGCTCGCTCGCGCTCGAGACCCACGTCACCAAACGGGATGCGCCCCTCGTCGCCAGGCTCCGCGAAGCTGGCGCCATAGTGATCGCCAAGACCAACCTGAGTGAATGGGCCAACTTCCGTTCGACACGATCGACCAGCGGCTGGAGCGCGATCGGAGGGCTGACGCGGAACGCCTACGCTCGCGATCGCAACGCGTGCGGTTCGAGCTCCGGCAGCGGCGTGGCGGTCTCCGCGAGCCTCGCCGCCGCCGCCGTCGGCACCGAGACCGACGGATCGATCACGTGTCCGGCGTCCATCAATGGACTGGTCGGTCTGAAGCCGACTGTCGGTCTGGTGTCGCGCCGCTACATCGTGCCCATTTCCGCCGCGCAAGACACCGCCGGCCCCATGGCGCGGACCGTTGCGGACGCCGCCGTGCTGCTCACGGCGATGGCCGGCACGGACCCAGGCGATTCGGCAACACGTGACGCAGACGCCCACAAGACGGACTACCGATCGTCGCTCAAGACCGACGCCCTCGCGGGAACGCGACTCGGTGTGTTGCGGTTTCTCATGGGATACGACGCGAGCGTCGACGCCCTCTTTGAGGAGCAACTTGCGGTGCTCCGGACGGCGGGAGCCACGATCGTGGACGTGGCGACGTTCGAGGGATTGGACCGCATCGACCGGGCGGAGATGACAGTGCTGTTGACCGACTTCAGGACCGAGCTCAATGCGTACCTGGCGTCGACGCCGGGCGACACCGCCGCACGCGATCTCGCCGGCCTGATGGCGTTCAATCGCGCTCACGGCGATCGCGAAATGCCGCACTTCGGACAGGAGCTGTTCGAGCGGGCGGAGATGACTGCGGGCCACGACGTGGTCCGATACTGGCAGTTGCGCTCGGCCGTCAAGCGCGCGGCGGGTGCCGAGGGGATCGACGCGCTCCTGACCACCCATGGTGTCGACGCACTCATCGCGCCGACGACCGGTCCTGCCTGGGTGACGGACCTTGCGAAGGGCGACGTCTTTGCCGGCAGCGCGTCGACGCTGCCAGCCGTTGCCGGCTATCCTCATCTCACCGTGCCGATGGGTTTCGTCGACGGCCTGCCCGTGGGCCTGTCGTTCATCGGGCCGGCGTGGTCCGAGGCGCGGCTCCTGTCGATGGGATATGCGTTCGAGCAGCGGACCCACGCCCGCCGTGCGCCGATCCTGGCCCTCGGCCCGCGGAAGCCGTGATCGGCCCTCAGTGACCTCTGTCGGCCAGGCTCGCGTCCGGCTACTCGAGTTGTCGGACCATCAGCGGCGTCTCGACCGTCCGGCCGTCGACCCGTTCCACGCGATAGGCGCCGGCACCCGCGCGCCCCGAGACGATGTCGGCGACCTCGGTGCCCACGAAGTGCATCGCCGCGTCGTCATCGATCGCGTACCCGCCCGGAAAACCCTCGCTGATGAGCGCGTGATACAACGGCCGCCGCTGCGGTTCGCCGTCGTAATGTGGACAATGACTGCCGGGGAGAAACCCCAAGCCATCGTGCAACGGTGCGAGGCGGGACAGGTTGAACGAATCGGTCGTGCCGCACTCGAACCAGCAGAGCGAACCGGCACTGCCGCCGGTCAGAATGACGCCATGCTCCCAGGCTGACCGGAGCGCGCGGTCGACTCCGTGCACGCGCCACACCGCCAGCATGTTCGCCGTGTTCCCGCCGCCGACGACGATGATGTC
>JBFWPD010000563.1:0-2826 GCA_050250175.1 Vicinamibacterales bacterium | reverse complement strand
TGCGCAAGAGCCCGCGCCAGATCTTCCGCGAGTTCGAGGACGTCGACAGCGACACCGCGCAGGAGCCGGGCGACGTGAAATATCACCTCGGCTACAGCAGCGACTGGCAGACCACGGACGGTCACAACATCCACCTGTCGCTCTGCTTCAACCCGAGCCACCTCGAGTTCGTCAATCCGGTGGCCGAAGGCCGGATGCGCGCCAAGCAGGATCGCGCGCACGATACGGGCCGATCACGCGGAGTCGTGTTCCTGATCCACGGAGACGCCGCGTTTGCCGGTCAGGGCGTCGTCCAGGAAACGCTCAACCTGAGCGAGCTCGTCGGCTACCGCACGGGCGGCACGATCCACATCGTCGTCAACAACCAGATCGGGTTCACGACGTCGCCGGACGATGCGCGTTCGGCGCTGTATGCGACCGGCCTGGCGAAGATGCTGAACATCCCGATCTTCCACGTCAACGGCGAAGACCCCGAGGCGGTCGCGCAGGTGACGCGCCTGGCGCTCGACTTCCGGCGCGAGTTCCAGCGCGACGTGGTGATCGACATGTACGGCTATCGCCGGCATGGGCACAACGAAGGCGACGAGCCGTCGTTCACGCAGCCGGTCATGTATCGCGCCATCAGCCAGCGGAAATCGGTGCAGGAGGGCTACCTGGACCACCTGCTCGCGCTCGGCGGGATGACGCGCGACGAGGCCGACCAGATCGTGGCCGATCGGCGCCGGCATCTCGAGGAGGAGCTGTCGGTCGCGCGCAGCGACGACTACGTGTCGCGCGCGGATCGATCCACCGGCATCTGGGCGGGCTATCTGGGCGGGTACGATGCCGACGTCCCGGACGTCGATACCGGCATCAAGAGGAAGCGGCTCACTGCGCTGCTCGAACGGCTGAGCCAGCACCCCGGGGACTTCCATCCCCATCCGCGCGTCCAGCGTCTGCTGCAGCAGCGGCACGACATGGCGGAAGGGAAGCGTGACCTCGACTGGGCCTCCGCCGAGGCACTGGCGTTTGCGACACTGGCCACCGAAGGCGTTCGCATCCGTTTGAGCGGCCAGGACTCGGGTCGCGGCACGTTCAGCCAGCGGCACGCGATTCTGACCGACAACCAGGACGGCCACCGGTACATCCCGCTGCAGCACCTGACGCCGGGTCAGGGGCCGGTGGGCATCTATGACAGCCCGCTGTCGGAGATCGGCGTGCTCGGCTTCGAGTACGGCTACAGCCTCGATTGCCCGGACGGTCTGATCATGTGGGAAGCGCAGTTCGGCGACTTCTGGAACGCCGCTCAGGTCATCGTGGACCAGTTCATCGCGAGCGCCGAGGACAAGTGGCGGCGGCTGAGCGGGCTCACGCTGCTGCTTCCGCACGGCTTCGAAGGACAGGGCCCCGAGCACTCGAGCGCGAGGCTCGAGCGGTTCCTCCTGCTCGCGGCTGACGACAACCTGCAGATCACCTATCCAACGACGCCGGCGCAGTACTTCCACCTGCTGCGACGGCAGGTGGTGCGACCGATCCGGAAGCCGCTCATCGTCATGACGCCGAAGAGCCTGCTTCGCGATCCAAAGGTCGTGTCTCCGCTCGCGGATTTCTCGACGGGCCGGTTCCGCCGTGTGATCCCCGACGATCAGACAGACTATGCCGGCGTCAGCCGCGTGATCCTGACGACCGGCAAGGTCTACTACGACCTGGTCGAGACACGCGAAGCGACCGGACGCAAGGACGTCGCGATCATCCGGCTCGAGCAGCTGTATCCGCTTGCGGACGAACTGGTCGAAGCCGTGATGGCGCCGTTCGCCGATAGCGTGCCGGTCGTGTGGGTACAGGAAGAACCGGAGAACATGGGCGCATGGCGGTATCTTCGCGCGCGCTTCGGAGAATCAATCGTCGGACGCCCCCTCACCTGTGTGTCGCGTCCGGCATCCGCGAGTCCTGCCACCGGGTCGGCAAGCCGGCACAAGCAGGAGCAGCGTGATCTGGTAGCGCGGGCGCTGGAGCCCGACGCCACAGCTCAGAAGGCGCCGCGCGCCAAAGCGGCGCGCGCAATCTGAGCGCGAGAGAAGGGACGCTTCGAGCTATGGCTGTTGATGTGACCGTGCCCCAGTCGGGCGAGTCGATCCGCGAAGTGCAGATCGGCGCCTGGCGCAGGGCTGAAGGCGACCAGGTCGCGCAGGACGAGATCCTGGTTCAGATCGAAACCGACAAGGCGGCCATGGATCTCCCGGCGCCCGTGTCCGGCGTGCTCAAGGTCATCCTGAAGAAGCAGGGTGAGGAGGCGAAGGTCGGAGACGTCATCGCGACGATCGAAGAAGGTGCCGGGCCGCCGGCCGAACGTCCGAAGACGGCGGCGGCTCCTGCGGCCGCAGCGTCCGCAGTTCCTGCGAGCGCCGCCGCGAAGCCTCCAGCGCCAGCCAGGACTGCGGCGCCATCGCCGGCGCCGACTCCGGTCGAATCGGGCAGGCCGGACGGCAAAGGCGGAGACGCGCGCGTGATGCCTTCTGCCCGGCGCGCGGCCGCACAGCAGGGTGTCGACCCGGCGCACGTCACGGGCACCGGTCCCGGCGGTCGCGTCACCAAGGAGGACGTCGAACGGCAGGCCAGCCCGCCAGCTCAGGAAAGCGCGCCGGCAATCGAGAAGGAGCCGGTTCCCGCCGAGCGGCCAGCGGCCATTCCGGCCACGGATCCCGACGACGACCGGTACGAGGAAGTCGTCCCGATGAGTCCGATGCGGCGCACCATTGCCAGGAATCTGGTCGAGGCGCAGCAGACAGCGGCCCTCCTCACGACGTTCAACGAAGCGGACATGTCCGCGGTGGTCGCGATGCGGAA
>JBFWPD010000562.1:0-2829 GCA_050250175.1 Vicinamibacterales bacterium | reverse complement strand
GATACCTTGAACGACCACGTCGTTTCCGCCAGCGGCCGTCGCATCATCAATTGACTTGCCAGCAGAATCGATCTTGCGGATCTTGGCCGTTACGAGGTTTGAGACCTGGTAACCACGTAGGGTTTGCGTTCGCCCTGAGAAATCGTACTGAGGGGAAATTGAAAGACCGGTCGTCTGGATGTCTTTGTCCGCGACGCCGTTCGCCTTCAGGGAATTGATGACAGTCTGTATTGAGACCGCAGCCTGTTCGCGCGCCTGCGCGACGCTAGATGCAATTACTGAAGCTCCGAGTCGGAGCGTCACGACGTCAGGCGTACCGTACACGATGCCGGTCCCGGCAACTGTGATCCCGGCCGCTGTCGTCGTTTCTGAGTTCACAATCGTTGTTCCTTCGTCCCCACAGCCACTTAAGACAGCGGCCAGCATGACCAAAACGCACGCCAGTAATGCTCGGTTCAATGTCTCTGCTCTCCCGTCATCGTTCAGCCCGACGCGCTCTATCGGGTCATGCCCACTTAGCGACTTCTTCCATCTCTGCCAGGACGACGCTACTTCTCAAGAAGTTCCTCTAATAGCTGAAGGAGATGCGTCTACTTCCACGATTCACTTCCATGAGAAGGCCCAACTCCGTCAAGGCCAACGTGGTGGCCGGTCTGGTTCGTTGCCGCTATAAGCACGTGCCCTACTTCCATCCGCACTCTTTGTAGGTCCTGAACCTGGTGCATGCTGGGGTACGTTTGGCTCGAGTGCTGCAATCTCATAGACGAGCTCTGGGCTCGGTGAATCGTGCGCAGTCACTCTTAACGCGGCGTTTTTCTATGTCCTAAGCCGCCTCGGCTGAGACCCGGAGGGGCTCGTAAACCTCGCCGGTGACCCAGAGTCGATGCAGCAGAACCGCGAGCTTGCGAGCGACGGCAACGACGGCTCGCTTCCTTCCGCTCTTGCCGCCAACGGCTGCTCTCTGGAGACCCCACCTCCTGAGATCGGTGTCAGCACCGCGGTAACCGAGGATGTGCTGCGAGCCGTTGACGAGGAGCTGACGCAGGTAGTCGTTGCCAGACTTGGAGATGCCAAGCTGAGGCGAGCGGTCGCCCGACTCCCGCTTCCGAGGGACGAGGCCCAGGTACGGTCCGATCTGCCGGCTGGTCTTGAAGCGGTACGGGTCACCGATCGACAGGATGAACGTGAGCGAGATAAGCGGACCTACGCCGGGAACCTGCTGTAAGAGACGCGTCTCGGGGTAACGTTCGGTGATCATCCTCTCGAGGTGCTTGTCAATGGCAGCGATCTGAGAGGTCAGGCCAGCGATCGTCTCAATGAGAGGTGCCAGCGCTGGTCGAAGCTCTTCCGGGATCGCCCCAGAGACCTTCTTGTGGAACATATAGGCGTCACAAGTCGGCAGTCTGTACCCGCTGGACTTCACTGCTCCTCGGACGTGGTTGATAAGCAGGGTGCGTGAACCAACCAGCGCCTTCCGCGCTCGGATCACGGCAAGGTCAGCCTGCGCTTGAGCACTTCTATGGACGATGGGGCTAAGGAGTTCAACGTCAACACGTCCGAGGCGCGCCAGCGTCTCGGCGTCCGAGCGATCGGTCTTCTTCGTGCTCTCGGCGATGAGGCGCACCTTGCCGGGGTTCGCGACGACCACTTCATGCCCGAGCTCTTCGAGCAGCCGGCTCATCCAGGGCGAATGCGTCCCGACTTCAAGGACGACTCGGCATCGCGCCATGCCGGCGAACCGCTGACGAAAGGCTAGCTCAGTGGTGCGAAAGCGCCCTTCCTCGACAACGTCTCCGTCATCCTCAAGGACACAGATGCTGGTGTATCGGTCCGAAACGTCGAGACCGACCGTCAACCCCTTCCAAGAAAGCCTCCGGTTCTTCGCTGTGGTAAGTTCGTTCACGCCGGTCATCCCTTCCTGCGCTAGAAGCGCTGATCTTGGGACACCTTACGTGAGCCCGCGGGAGACCGGCCTTCTCATCCCATCTCATCGTGTGTCGTCTGCGGGACAGCGCGCGGCTCGCTATGAGACGACCTGCGGGCCTCATCCGCTCCAGGCCCAGCTGCCTGAGGCGTGTTAGTCAGTGGCAGGCGGGTGACCTCGCCGGCGCTTCGTGCCGGCGCGAGGCTTTGCGTAGACCGTCGTCCCGTTGTTCCAGTGCTGCCACTCAGTGTTCAGCTGCTTCGCCGCTCGTGACACGAGCATCTTGGTTGAGCGCACCGCAGTCGGCGAGCCCGCTTCGATCTCCAGGACCATGCCTGGCGCCAGCTTGCTCATCTCCGCTCTCACTGCCTGCAAGTTCTCATTGACGACGCCCTGGGCATTCGGGCTGGGAACATCCGCTCCGTTGCGGTGAGTGATCTTGAGAGTCATCGAGATAGTCCAGCGACACTGCGTCGCCGATGCGCCCTCCCGTGGCGCTGCTTTCGATCACCGACCTGACGCCGCCGACGGCGGCGACTCCTCAGGCTGCCCACCCCACTGCGAACGCGCCCCAGTTCGGGTCGATGTCGTGCGGAACGATGATCTTGCGAGTTTGGAGTTGTGGGAGATGGATTCCCCCTCCGTCTCCCACAACTCCAACATCCGAGCTCTTCGAGCTCCTTCTGCGATGCCCGAAGTGTTGGCGTTCGCTTTCCGTAAGCTTCCTTGTAGATATTGTTCGTGCTGGCACAGTCGCCGAAGGGCGTCTGGAGTGCGCCTTCCATTGTCATTTTGCGGCGATTACAAAAGGCAATTGAGTGTTGTAATCCTCCGGTGACCCTTCTACCGTGCGACGAGACAACCGGTTCGCCGGCTGTCGAAAAATCACCTGAGAGGTGCAATTT
>JBFWPD010000561.1:0-2833 GCA_050250175.1 Vicinamibacterales bacterium | reverse complement strand
CTCTTCAAAATAGGCATCACCGCGCTGGAGCATGCGGGCGACGATGTTCTCCACCCGGGTCAGGTGGTACGTGAACTGCCGCCGCATGTCTTCCTGGTAGGTGACGAGCTGGCGTTCGATGTTGTCGATGGTCGCCAGATCATCCCGCAGGACGACCAAACGATCCTCAGTGATCTGCTGATAGCGCTCGCAAATCCGCTCCGCAACGCCGAGTGGGCTGAGCAGCTTCAGGCGAACCCGCCCTTCCTGATCGAGCGTGCCGAAGATGTACTGCTCCAAGGGCCCGAACCGGCTCATCTCCCACAGCCGCGCTCGCTCATCGGGGTTGCGCGTGCCCAGCGCCTTGGCCTGCTGCGCGGCCAACGCGGAGACCGGAAAGACCTCCGGTGTAAAGCCCAGCAAACGCTCGATATTTTCGCTGACAAACTCCGTAACTTCCTCGACCGCGGCTTCATTGCGCAACAGGTCGACCTTGTTGATTACGACGACAATCTTCTTGCCCCAGTCCTGGACCGACTCCATGAACTCCCGTTCAATCTGTGTGAAGGGTCTATCGGCCGAAGTCACGAACAGGACGATGTCCGCGCGGGGCACGAATTGCTGCGTCAGTTGTTCGTGCTCGCGAATGATCGCGTTCGTGCCAGGCGTATCGACGACGGTAATCTCGTCCAGGAACTCAGCGGGGTACTCCCGCAGAATCACGCCATCCGCCAGCATGGTCACGGTAGCTTCCGGACCGTAGCGCAACTGGTTGATGACGGACGTGGTCGGTGTTACCCCTTCCGGCATGACATCTGCGCCGACCAGGGCGTTGATGAATGCGGACTTCCCGGCGTTGAACTCGCCAACCACGACCAGGAGAAAGAGCGACGTAAGATGGTCAGCGGCCCGGCGCACGGCCGCCTCGTCCTCGTCTGCCGCCGGGTAGCGCTCCAGCGTGTCCAGCAGCCGAGTCAGTAAGGCCAGTTCTTCTTCGATGAGCTTATGTTGTTGGTCGGTCAGCAGCGCGCCAGCCGCGGGCTCGGCGCCCGCGGCCCGGCTTCGACCTGGTAGCTGAAATAAACGTCGACTCATTGCGCTCCCAAGTTTTCATCGCCATAAGGCGCGAAAAGCGGTCAACGCGCACCTCGCGCCTTATGGATAGTGGAGCATGGCTGATAGACGCAATTCTGACAACCATCAGATAGCGTCAATCGGACAATTTGTCCCTCCGCGGCTATGCGTGACCGCGAGTCTGCCTCGCCAGCACATCTTCGTTCAGCAGCGCCTGCTGCAACTGGACCGGCTGAGACTTGGCCCGGAAACGCAGGTTCAGCAGCTCAACGAAGACCGAGAAGGCCATCGCGAAGTAGATGTATCCCTTCGGAATATGCTGTCCCAGTCCGTCTGCAACCAGGGTCATGCCAATCAACAACAGGAAGCTGAGTGCCAGGATCTTGACTGTCGGATGCCGGTTGACGAACTCGGCCAGCGGACCGGCCGCGACGAGCATCACGCCTACCGCAACGACCACGGCGACGACGGCAATGGAGATGGTATCCGTCAAACCAACCGCGGTGATGACCGAGTCCAGGGAGAACACGATATCGAGCAGCACAATCTGGATAATCACGCTGCTGAAGGTCGCGGTGCCAGCACCCGCTTCTCGCACATGCTCCTCGCCCTCGAGCTTGGCATGGATCTCCGTCGTCGCTTTGTACAGCAGGAAGAGACCGCCGCCGATCAGGATCAGGTCCCGACCGCTGAAATCGTGGCCGAAAGCCGAGAAGAGTGGCTGCGTCAAGCCGATGATCCAACCGATCGAGAGGAGCAGCGCAATGCGCATGAACATGGCCAGCAGCAAGCCGACTGTCCGTGCTTTCGCCCGCTGGTCCCGCGGTAGGCGATCGGAGAGGATGGAGATGAAGATGATATTGTCGACGCCGAGAACGATCTCGAGGACCGTCAGCGTCAGCAATGCGGTCCACGCCGCGGGATCACTGAGCCACTCCATCACCCCTCCCCCTTCCCCCCAAATACCTGGCACACCTCATCGCCACGCCCGTTCTTCTGCCGCATCGCCATCTAGCCGCCCTGGCCTTGCGCGTCGTCCGTGGCATCGCCACGATCGAGGAGCACGACGCGGTCTGATTCCAGAAGCTGTCGTGTAAACCGATCGCTGGCGCTTTGCCGCAATTGCCAGTCATCCGGCGGGAAATACGCCAGTTCTATTCCACCCCCCGGATAATGTGCCTGCCACGCGAGACGTACTCGATCGAATAGTCCATCAATTTCTTCCAGTTCCACCCATCCGACCACCACAAGATACGCGGGTCGATCGTCGTCCGCGAACTCTCCGGCAATCCAGGCCTGCTCCACACCGGGAACCGCCTCGGCTGCTCCCCGCGCCGCATCGGCAAACGACGCGGACCGCGCGACGAGATTAGTCAATGCCAACAACAACGGAAACCCAGGATCTGGTCGATACCGGCGCGAACTGCCTTGCCGCTCATCGCGCAGGAGACCAATGCGCACCAGCTTGTAGCACTCATGCTGCAGGCTGCTGATCGGCAAGCCAAGACGCTGCGACATCTCTGTCAGAGAGAACGCGAGGTGCGGCCGGGGCAGCAGCAACGACAGGACAGCCGCACGCACACGCGATGAGAACAGCTCTGCCAGAAGCTCGGGCACTCGTGTCCGTTCCTCGACTACTGACCATCAATGTCCAATGGTGAACCGCATCCTTCGCATCGTACCAGACGAGCCGTGGCGCGCTCCGCTAGACACGTTGCCAGAGTGACCGCCCATCATCGATCCGGTGCTCAACTACTTCGGTGCGCTGCAAGTGGCTCAG
>JBFWPD010000560.1:0-2839 GCA_050250175.1 Vicinamibacterales bacterium | reverse complement strand
GCTGAGCTCGCCGGCATAGTTCGAGCCCCAGCAGTACAGATCGCCGGGCGCGGTCCGGACGCATGCATGGCCGTAGCCCATCGCAACTTGCACGATCGAGCCGCCGAGCGCTGGTTGCGATCGTCCGAAGACCATGGAGTACCCCATGAGCTCGGGAGTCTCGTACCCGAGTTGACTGGTGATATTGCCGCCCGCACAGAACAGCGAGCTGTCGCGGGTCTTGATGCACAGCGTTCCACCTCCGCCCTCGATCGCGCACGGCGATTCGACGCTCGCGTCGATCGGCGCCGCGCCGTCCGGCGTCGCCTCCGCGGCATCGCTGAGGACAGGAGGATTCGCTGCGTTGTTGCCACCGCCGCACGCGGCCACGAGCAGCACGACCAACCGCTTCATCGGCGCTCACTTTCCGTCGCGACATCGCGACAGCAACGAAAGCCAATGTGGTGCCAGTAGTAGCCCGCTGACGCACCGGGGCCCCAGAGTTGACACTGCTGAACCCACTGGCCGCCGTCATCGAACGAGCTCGAGGCCAGTGCGCAGCAGTGTTCGCCCGCGGTGCAATGCACGCTGCTGCTCGTCGCCGGTCCGCACTCGGCGAGCCACTCGGCAACGTTGCCGGCCATGTCGAACAGCCCCGACAGTCCGCCCTCGCAGGTCGCAAGGCTGCCCGTTGCGAGCACCTCGTCCCAGTTCGCTTCGGCGCCGTTGCACGCGACATAGCTGAAGCTCTCGCCGTACGGATACACGTTGGTCTCCGAACCGCCCTCGCACGCGGCGTTCCACTCGGTGTTGCGGCACAGCCGTTTGCCAGCCCGGTTGCATGCAGCCTCGGCATCGGCGTGGTTGATATCCACCCACGGCATGGCGCCTGCGATGGATACCGGCAGCGCGGGATCGGCAGCCGAGTGCGAGGCTTCATATCGATCGATGCAGACACTGGCCGCGCCGATCAGCTGCGCTTCCACCATGTCATCGGGACAAGGTGGCACCGGTGAGTCCGGTGCTGCATCGATCGGCTGCATCTTCGGATCTTCCGAGCCGACGAACAGCTGACAGCCGACGACGGTCAGCAGCCCGAGTGAGCCCACGGAAGCGATCAGCGACTGTTTGATCGGAGTCATCCGTCGCTCACAGCGAAGGGGTCGGCGGCGTGCAGTTGGACATGATCTTGGTCACCGGCAGGTAGTAGTCATAGCTACCGACCCCGAACTGGCCGACGTCGTTGCCACCCCAGCACCACGCATCGCCCGCGGCATCGAGCGCGCATGATCCGGTCTCGAGGGACGTCAACGCAACGACTGGTCCGGGGAGCGGCACCTGGATCGCCGGCTGGGCATTGGCGCCGGAGCGCGACATGCCATCGCCGAGCTGCGCATCGTTGTCCTCGCCCCAGCACCACACGGTACCGTCGGTCTTGCGGGCGCACGCGTGATACTTGCCGGCCGTGAGCTCGACGACGTCCTCCGCCATCTCGACCATCGACGACGACCCGAGATTCTCGTCGGCGTGCGGGCCGATGTCGCCCCAGCACCACGCCGTGTTGTCCGTCTTGCGGACACACGTGAAGCGACCGCCGGTCACCACCTCGGCGACATGGCTGGTGAGCTCGGGGACCGGCGCCGGCTCGTACCAGGTCTGGACGATCGAGTTGTCGATGTGGCCCCAGCACCAGAGCGAACCGTCCGTTCTGACGGCGCACGCGTGATCGACGCCGAGCGAGACGCTGAGCGTCGTGGTGCCGAGCTTGGTGACCTTGCTCGGGTCCGGCGTCGATACGACGTGACCGAGCCCGAGCTGACTCTCGTCGTTGTTGCCCCAGCACCAGAGCGCGCTATCGACGGTCTGGGCGCAGGAGAACAGCTCGCCGGTGTAGACCCTAAGGGTCTGATCGCCGAGCTCGCGCACCTGGATCGGATCGGGACGCTCGGTCGTGCTGCTGTGAGGCACGCTGAGCTCGCCCTCCCAGTTCGAGCCCCAACAATAGAGGTCCCCCGGGGCGGTCCGCACGCAGATGTGGCGCCTGCCTGCTGATGCCTGAACGATCGAGCCGGCGAGCGTGGGTTGCGACGTGCCGAAGCTCGCGCTGTAACCGTTCTCGGTCTCGTAACCGATCTCCTCGCTGAGGTCGCTTCCCGCACAGTACAGCGAGCTGTCGCGCGTCTTGATGCACAGCAGCAGCCCGCCACCTTCGAGCGCACACGGCGATTCCACGCTGCCGTCGGTCGGCACGGGCGTATCGCTACCGTCCGGCGACGCGTCCGCCGGCAGGACTTTATCATGGCTGCTACCGCCGCGACCACCGCACGCGACGAGCAACGACAGCGCGAGCCAATGCCTCGCCACGGTCATGCTCCGCCCTGATCGACTGCCTTGCAGCAGCGAAACCCGCTGTCGTCGTATGCCTCCTGGGCATTTGCGACCAGCTCCCAGAGCTCGCATTGCTGAGCGACCGCACCGGCGCGATACGAGCTCGGAGCCTGCGCACAGCATCTGCCGTAGAACGGGCTGCACGGACCACCGAGCTCCTCCGGAACTTCCTGGCAACCCTCGAGCCATTCGGCGACGTTGCCCGCCATGTCGAACAGCCCCACAAGGCCGCCCTGACAGGTCTCGAGGCTACCGGTGGGCAGCGCTTCACCCCAGTTCGACTCGTCGCCGTTGCAGGTCGTGAGCCCGTAGTCCTCCCCGTACGGATACACGTTGGAGGCCTTGCCGCCCTGGCAGGCCGCGTTCCACTCGGCGGGCGTGCACAGGCGCTTGCCCGCGCGATGACACGCGTCGACGGCTTCGTCATAGGTAACGTTGACCCACGGCATCGCGCCGGCGACCGAAGCGGGCA
>JBFWPD010000559.1:0-2841 GCA_050250175.1 Vicinamibacterales bacterium | reverse complement strand
GCCTATCGCCAGGAACAGGCGGAGCTCGACCGGTTCCGCACGGCAAACCTCGAGTATCTGCAGCGCAACAGGGGACTGATTGCCCTGCAGGGGATGTTCTTCCCGAGCATGGCCTTCCTGCTCGGGCTCGGCGCGATGGTGGTGCTCTGGCTGGGCAGCCAGGCCGTCATCGAAGGCCGCATCACGCTCGGCGAGTTCGTCGCGTTCAATGCGTACCTGACGATGCTCAGCTGGCCGATGATTGCGTTCGGCTGGGTCACGAACATGCTGCAGCGGGGCATGGCCAGCTGGAAGCGGATGATCGAGGTCCTCGACGTCGATCCCGCGATCAAGGATGCCGGCAATGCCGCCGCAAACATCCCGGCGCTTCGCGGAGCAATCGAGTTCCGGAACCTGACGTTCGGCTACACCGACCGCCCGGTTCTCAGGGACATCTCGGCAACGATCGAGGCCGGCCAGACCCTGGCGCTGATCGGGCCGACAGGGTCCGGCAAGTCCACCCTGATCCAGCTGCTGGTCCGCCTGGCCGATCCACCGCCCGGGACGGTCCTGCTCGACGGCGTAGACGTCCGGGAGATTCCGCTGAGCGTCCTCCGCGGGGCTGTGGCCATCGTCCCGCAGGAGCCGTTTCTCTTCTCCGACACGATCGCCAGCAACGTCGCTCTCGGCTTCGACGCGGAGATGAAGCGCCGGGGCTCCAGTGATGCAGCCGATCGCGCCCGCGCCATCGAGAGCGCGTCGGCGATCGCCCGTCTGGACAAGGACATCGACAGCTTTCCGAAGGGCTACGAGACGGTGGTAGGCGAGCGTGGCATCACGCTCTCCGGCGGGCAGAAGCAGCGTGTCGCAATCGCCCGGGCAGTGATCACCAACGCCCGCGTCCTGATCCTGGACGATGCCCTGTCGGCCGTGGACACCTATACGGAAGAAGAGATCCTCGAGCGGTTGCGCGAGGTCATGCGCGAGCGGACGTCGATCATCGTCTCTCACCGCATCTCGACGGTGCGGGAAGCCGACCGCATCCTCGTCCTCGATGCCGGACGGATTGTCGAAGACGGGTCGCATGAGGAGCTCGTGGGGCGCAACGGGTTGTATGCGCAGCTGCACCGTCAGCAGCTTCTCGAAGAAGAACTGGCGGCATCGTGACAATCCACGACGACGAGATCCTCGGGAAGGCGTACGACGCGCGGTTGATGCGCCGGCTGCTGAAGTACCTGTGGCCGTACCGCTCTAGCGTCGTCGCCACGTTCGTGGCGATTCTCATTGCGGCAGGCTCGTCGCTTGCCCAGCCGTATCTCGTGCGGATCGCGATCGACGAGCACATCGCGCTCGGCGACCTCGATGGCCTGGGATCGCTCGCGCTCCTCTTCTTCGTCCTTCTGGCGGTAGGGTTCATCGCCGAGTACTTCCAGACCTGGACGATGCTCATGACCGGGCAGCGGGTGATGTTCGACCTGCGGATGGCCATCTACGGGCACCTGCAGCGGCTCGACCTGCGCTACTACGACAGGAATCCGGTCGGCCGCCTGATGACGCGCGTGACGTCCGACGTGGACACACTGAACGACCTGTTTGCGTCCGGAGTCGTGACGATCGCAGGCGACGCGGTCACCCTCATCGGGATCATGGCGGTCATGGTCTGGATGGACTGGGAGCTCGCGCTCGTTGCCTTCTCGGTCATCCCGCTCATCGTGCTCGTCACGCAGTGGTTCAGGCGTCACGTGCGCGAGTCGTACCGGACGGTCAGAACCTGGCTGGCCCGCATCAATGCCTTCCTGCAGGAACACATCACCGGGGTGACGACGGTGCAGCTGTTCAGGCGGGAGGCGATGGACTTCGACCGCTTCGACGAGATCGATCGCAGGCACAGGGACGCGAACATCGAATCCATCTTCTACTACGCGGTGTTCTATCCGGCGATCGAGGCCATCGGCGCCCTCGCCTCGGCGCTGATCATCTGGTACGGCGGCGCCGGCGTCATGCGCGAGACGCTGACGCTCGGCATGCTGGTCGCATTCCTGCAGTATTCGCAGCGCTTCTTCAGGCCCATCAGCGACATGTCGGAGAAGTTCAACGTCCTGCAGTCGGCGATGGCCTCGTCTGAGCGGATCTTCGGACTGCTCGACGAGAAGGTCGATGTCGAACAGCCGGCTGCGCCGAAGCCGAGGGCGGCCGGGGCGCGGGGCCACATCGTGTTCGACCACGTCTGGTTCGCGTACACGACACCGGCGGACGGCGAGCCGGAGTGGGTGCTGCGAGACGTGTCGTTCGAAGTCCGGCCCGGCCAACGCGTCGGCATCGTCGGCGCGACCGGATCGGGCAAGACCACGCTGATCAACCTGCTGCTGCGGTTTTACGACGTGCAGCGCGGGCGGATTCTGGTGGACGGTGTCGACGTGCACGACCTCGACCTGAACGAACTGCGATCGCTGTTCAGTCTCGTGCTGCAGGACGTGCATCTCTTCTCGGGAACGATCGCGCAGAACATCCGACTCGGGTCCGGCATCGACGACGAGAAGGTCAGGGAGGCGGCGACGGCCGTACGGGCGGACAAATTCATCGAACGGCTGCCCGAGCGGTACGAGACGATCGTCGCGGAGCGGGGAGCGGGCCTCTCAGTCGGTCAGAAGCAACTGCTGTCGTTCGCACGCGCCCTGGCCTTCGATCCCCCGGTCCTGGTGCTCGACGAAGCGACGTCCAGCGTGGATACGGAAACCGAGACCCTGATCCGCGAAGGCCTGCATGCGCTCATGGCCGGCCGCACCACGATCGCGATCGCCCATCGGCTCTCGACGATTCAGGACATGGACCAGATCCTGGTGCTCCACAAGGGGGTGCTCA
>JBFWPD010000558.1:0-2851 GCA_050250175.1 Vicinamibacterales bacterium | reverse complement strand
GCACCCATGGAGCAGACGCTCAGCGGCCTGGAGGCCGGCCTCCTGCTCGCGAGCGCAGCGATCGTCATCTTGCTGGGCGCCTACTTTCAGTCCCTTCGAATTGCCGTCGTGGTGATGGCGACGATACCGGCGGTGCTGGCAGGTGTGCTTGTCGTATTGATGGCCGCCGGCGACACGCTGAACGTGCAGTCATTCATGGGCGCCATCGTGTCGCTTGGCGTTGCCGTGGCGAACGCGATTCTCGTCACCACCTTCGCCGAGCGGGCGCGAATGGCCGGCCAGTCCCCGTCAGAGGCGGCGATCGAGGGCGCGCAGAGCCGCCTGCGTCCAATCCTGATGACGACATCGGCGATGGTGCTGGGCATGCTCCCGTTAGCGCTCGGCGCCGCCCAGACGGCACCGCTCGGACGTGCCGTGATCGGCGGACTCATCGGCGGCACGGTGGCAACGTTGCTGATTCTTCCTGCGTCGTTCGCCCTCGTGCAGTCTCGAGCACGCCGAACCTCGCCGTCGCTTGACCCGTACGACGCGGGATCCGCGTTCCATGCGTCAGGACCGCAGGAGGCCATGTGAGCACAGGGATACGTTCAATCGCTGGCTACAGCGGAGGCCTGGCGGATCGCTTGAGATCGCCAGCTCTGATCGCGGGCGTCTGCCTCGCGTCGGTTGCGCTCGCGTGCAGGTCCAACAGCGGCGCAGCAGGCACGCAGAGCGCAGCAGCCTCGAGCGCCCCGGCGGCGGAAGAACGGACGGTACCCGTGGTGGCTGTCGTCTCGCGTCCCGTTGAGCGAACCCTTCCGTTGCCAGGCGATCTTCTGGCGTTTCAGGATGTCGCCATCCACGCCCGGGTGCAAGGGTTCCTGCAGGCGGTGCCGGTGGACCGCGGATCCGTAGTGCGCCGCGGTGCGCTTCTCGCGCGGATCGATGCGCCGGAGCTGAGGGCCCAACTTAGTGAAGCGGACGCGAAGGTTCAAGCCGCTGAGGCCCAGTTACTTGAAGCGCGTGCAGTCGTGACGTCGGAACGCTCGACGTTCGACCGACTCAAGAGGGCATCCAACACACCCGGTGCCGTTGCCGGCAACGACGTCGACGTGGCGCAACAGAGAGTGGAAGCCGCGAACGCGCGAGTAGCTGCAGCGACGAAGAACGTCGAAGCCGCGCAAGAGGCGGCGCGATCGGTTCGCGACGTGGAAGCGTACCTTCAGGTCACTGCACCGTTTGACGGCGTCGTCACAGAACGTGCCGCGCACGTGGGCAGCCTCGTGAGCCCAAACTCGGGACCAATCGTGCGGATGCAGCAAGTGTCACCACTGCGCGTAGTCGCAGCCATTCCAGAGGCGTATGTGGCAGGGCTCAGCCTCGGACAGCTGATCGAGTTTACGGTCGCGACGTTTCCCGGCGAAACGTTCACCGGGAAACTGGCTCGTCTCGCGCGCGCACTCGACCTCAAGACGCGGACGATGGCGGTGGAACTCGATGTCGACAATGCCGCCGGCCGCTTGGCGCCCGGGATGTTCGCAGAGATCCGTTGGCCCGCACGGCGTGAGAGCGCGTCGTTACTGGTGCCGCGCACGGCCGTCGCGACGACCACTGAGCGGACGTTTGTGGTTCGAGTGAAGGACTCCACGGTCGAATGGGTTGACGTGAAGCGCGGCGCGTCGTTGAACGACCTGACCGAGGTGTTCGGAAACGTGAACGCTGGCGACCAGGTTGCAGTGCGGGCGACCGATGAGCTACGTGCAGGCACGAAGGTGCGGCCGGCACTTCAGGCTGCGAAATGACAGGGCGGCCTCCGTCGTCTCGCTGCTGTCTGGCGCTTTGCATAGACGACTAGCTGTCGTCAGAGGCGCGCCCACGGCGTGCCTGGGGAGTCGGACCGTTCTGGCGTAGGCCTGAGCCTCAAGAGGTGGTGTCATTGGAGGGACGTATGCGGACGAGCGTTCAGATCATGAGTGTTGTCGGCGTCTTGGTGGCGGGGCTCGTGGTTGGTTCCGGAATTGCGGCGCAGCAGCAAGCGAATCCGCGCCAACAACCCGGCGCGATGATCACGATGTTCGCGCCGGAGCAGCACGACCTATACGACGGGCAGTACGTCCTGTCAGCGAATCGCATCCACATGGTCGGAGGGCTGAACGACCCGGTTGGATGGGACCACATGGACAACGAGGCCAAGACGGTGAAGCCGGTCTCCGGGACCGCCGAGATCGACGTCAACGATTTGACGAATGCCGGCAAGTTCGAGGCGCGGCTCAGGATTCCGGAGGGCGACTTGGTGCTGGCCATCGACAAGTTCAACGAGTTCAACCCATGCCAGAACGGCGGAATCGTCGGGTTTCTGCACGAGCATGGGACCGATTCTGGTTGCGGGGACAACAACTGGCCGAAGACGTTCGTCTACCTGGCGGGATGGGGCTTCGGCCACGCGACGCTCAACGGCAAGCCCCTCTATGACAACTACGAGATGCATTTCATGGTCACGCAGGGCATCCGCGACCGGAAGACGCTCCGCGTGAACTACCCGATGGTCAACAAGAAGCAGCCAGCCGGCGAGGTCAACCCGGCAGCGCAGCAGATCGACTTCTATATCCGCAGTCCGCAGCAGAATCCCAAGAACAAGCCGAACCGCGAGGTCTTCATGCACTTCTTCGGCATGGAAATCACCTGGAAGTAGCAACGCGCGGGAGGCGTCGATGTCCCTTACCCTCACTGTCCTGGTCGCTCTCGCGCTCACCCCCCCGGCGTCGCAATCGACGCCGTCCGCCGCACCCACGGTGATCTTCGTGTGCGAGCACGGCGCGGCGAAGAGTCTCGTCGCGGCGGCGTACTTCAACAAGCTCGCTGCCGAGCATGG
>JBFWPD010000557.1:0-2858 GCA_050250175.1 Vicinamibacterales bacterium | reverse complement strand
CGGCGGAACAGGTATCCGCTCATTCCGCAGGCTGCATGGTCGATGCACGGCCATGTCATCGTGACGGTCAACGTGAACAAGAGCGGCCGCATCTCGGACCTGTCGGTCGTCAAACCCGCTGAGCTCGATGCGTTCAACACCGCGGCATACGGCGCGCTTGCAAGCTCGAACCCGACCGTGCCGCTGCCTCCCGAGTATCCGAGCGATCAGGCGTTTTTCACCGTGACGTTCTTCTACAACGAGCAGCCGCCCGAGCGGTGATCCTTCCGTGCCGACACGCTCTCAGCAACTCGGGCTTCTGATCCTGCTCGTTGTCTTTGCGATCTACGTCCTGCTCCGCGCAGGTGGCTAACCGGATCGCCGCCGTCCTCGGGCCGACGGCAACGGGAAAGAGCACGCTGTCGCTGGCGCTCGCCGACCGATTTGGCGGCGAGATCGTCAACTGCGACTCAACCGCCGTCTATCGCGGATTCGACATCGGCACGGACAAAGTTCCTCTCGACGATCGCCGCGGGATCCCGCATCACCTCATCGACATCGTCGAGCCGACGGCTGTCTATACGGCGGCGCAGTTCGCGCGGGATGCGTCCCGCGTCATAGGCGAGATCCGTGGACGCGGCCGGCTGCCGATCGTGGTGGGCGGGACTGGCTTCTACTACCGCGCCCTGACTCGCGGGTTGTTTCCGGGCCCCGGGCGCGACGACGGTCTCCGTCGCCGTCTCGAGGCGATTGCGATGCGGAGGGGCAGTCCGTTCCTCCACCGCATGCTCGAGCGTGTCGATCCGGACTCGGGCCGGCGGATTCTGTCTGGCGACGTCAAGCGGATGGTGCGAGCCCTGGAGGTCTACTTCCTGACAGGGAAGCCGCTGACGGAGCATTTCGTCGAGACCGTATCTCCGATTGCCGGGATGGATGTGGTAGCGGTCGCGCTGCGCCTTTCGCCGGAACTGACGGCGCAACGCGTCGCGCGCCGTGTGGACGAGCAGTTCGAGCGTGGGCTCCTCGATGAAATGCGTGCGCTCCTGGCCTCGGGCGTGCCCGAGACAGCGCAGCCCTTCGGCGGCCTCGTGTATCGCCAGGCGCTCGAGCACCTGCACGGCGTGCGCGACGAGAGCGCGACGCGTGCCCTCATCGCGCAGGAGAATCGCCGGTACTCTCGGCGTCAGTTGATCTGGTTTCGCAAAGAGCCTAACCTGCAATGGTTCGATGGGCCCGGCGAAGCGCCCGATGTCGTGGCTGCTGTCATCCGGTACTTTGAAGAACGGCTTACCGGCCTGGACCATTGATCGCCTGCCTGGTCTCCGCACGTGCCTTCATTCAGCCGCGCAATCGTGATCGTGCTCGACGGAGTGGGGATTGGCGCCCTGCCCGATGCGCCGGACTACGGGGACACGGGAACGGCGACGCTGCCGCATATTGCCGAGCGCGTGCCGTTGCGCATTCCTCATCTGCGCGAGCTGGGGCTCGATTGTGTGGCGCATCTGGGCGGCCCTCCCGGACAGATCACTGGCGCGTTCGGACGGATGGCCGAAAGGTCAGCGGGGAAGGACTCGATTACGGGGCACTGGGAGCTGATGGGTGTCGTGCTCGACCGGGCATTTCCGGTGTTCGCCGGCGGATTTCCTCGAGACGCCATTGACGAGCTGTCGAAAGCGACGGGCCGGCGGATCATCGGCAACGCGGCCTTTTCTGGAACGGCGGTCATCGAAGCATTGGGCGAAGAGCATCTGCGAACAGGCGCGCTCATCGTCTACACGTCGGCCGACAGCGTGTGCCAGATCGCGACCCACGAGTCAGTGATGTCAGTGGCAGACCTCTATCACGTGTGCGAGACAGCCTTCGCGATCTTCTGTCGTGGACTTGGCGTCGCGCGCGTGATCGCGCGACCCTTCGCGGGTGCGCCCGGCGCGTTTGTCCGCACGAGCGGAAGGCGCGATTTTGCGCTGCCCCCTCCTGACGTGACGTTGTTCGACCGGCTCTCGGCAGCGGGAAGGCCGGTTGTCGGGATCGGGAAGATCGACGACCTGTTCGGCGGACGCGGGATCTCGCGGGCGATTCACACTGCGAGCGATGACGAGGGTATGGATGCGGTCCTCGACGCCCTCGACGAAGGGCCGGAGGGGGGCATGATCATGGCCACGCTCGTCGATTTCGACACCAGGTTCGGGCATCGGAACGACGTCGACGGCTTCGCCGCCAATCTGGAGCGCTTCGACGCTCGACTGGGTACCGTGCTCGCCCGGCTGCGAAGGCGAGACCTGCTGGTGACAACCGCGGATCATGGCAACGATCCCACGACGCCCGGCACCGATCACACGCGAGAATACGTACCGCTGCTTGCCGCCGGCGACGCCGTCGCTCCCGGCCGCGATCTGGGGACGAGAGCGACGTTCGCGGATCTGGCGGAGACGCTCGCCGAGTTGTACGAAGTGCCACCGCTGTTGCGCGGCACGAGCTTTCTACAGGAGTTGACGAGGCCGTGACGATTCGTGAGCAGCTCGAAGCCCGCGAGCGCGAAGTGCTCGCTCCCCAGGCGGCGCTCAGTGCCGACTCGAAGGGCCGCCTGCGCCAGGAACAGGAAGACGACGTCAGGCCTGCGTTTCAACGCGACCGCGACAGGATCATCCACTGCAAGGCCTTCCGGCGTCTGAAGCACAAGACGCAGGTCTTCTTTGCGCCGGCCGGCGACCATTACCGCACACGGCTGACGCATACGCTCGAAGTCTCGCAGATTGCGCGGACGATCGCGAAGGTCCTTCGTCTGCACGAGGAGCTGACGGAAGCCATCGCCCTTGGCCACGATCTGGGCCACACACCTTTCGGCCACGCTGGCGAGCGGGTCATCGACTCGCTGATGC
>JBFWPD010000556.1:0-2861 GCA_050250175.1 Vicinamibacterales bacterium | reverse complement strand
GGTTGTGGGTACGAGGGCATCCGAGGCCGAATTTGCGGCGACGGCCCAGACGCTGCGTGACGCATTGCGCCTGGAGGCTCTCCTCGTCACCCGTAGCGAGGAGGGGATGACGCTCGTTCGGAAAGAGGGCATCGATCATGTGCCGGCTCAGGCGCGCGAGGTGTTCGATGTCAGCGGGGCGGGCGATACGGTCATAGCGACACTCGGGGTCCGGCTTGCCGAGAAGTCGAACTGGCACCAGGCGGTTCGGGCGGCAAACCTTGCCGCTGGCATCGTCGTCGGGAAACTCGGTACGGCGGTTGTCCAGCCCGACGAGCTCGCTGCAGCCGAAGCGGCGCAGAACGGATAGGGGGCGCAATTCGAATGCATATCGTGGTCACCGGAGCGGCAGGCTTCATCGGGTCGAATCTCGTCAAGGCGCTCAACGAGCGCGGGATCGACAAGATCATCGCCGTCGACGATTTGGAGCAGGGCGACAAGTTCGTGAATCTCGCGGACTGTGAGATTGCGGACTACTTCGACAAGGACGAATTCGCGCATCTGCTCGACGCCGGAAAGCTGGACGGCACCGTGCGAGCCGTCATGCATCAGGGGGCCTGTTCGGACACCACGGAATCGAACGGCCGCTACATGATGGACGTGAACTATCGCTACTCGGCGAGGATGCTGGATTTCTGCACGCGGCAGCGTGTGCCGCTGATCTACGCGTCTTCGGCTGCAGTGTACGGGGCCAACGCACGTTGTCGCGAGTCCGGTGAATGCGAACTTCCGCTCAACGTGTACGGCTACTCGAAGCTGCAGTTCGACCGGTACGTCCGTAGTCGCTGGGAAGGGCGGACTTCCCAGGTGGTCGGGCTGCGGTATTTCAATGTCTACGGTCCTAGGGAAAGTCACAAGGGACGGATGGCGTCGGTGGCCTGGCACTTGTTCAATCAGTACCGTGCGGGTGGCAAGGTCCGGCTGTTCGAGGGCAGTCACGGTTACGCGGATGGCGAACAGCGGCGCGACTTCGTCTCGGTCGAGGATTGCGTCAAAGTCAATCTGCATTTCCTCGACCACCCTGGGATCAGCGGCATCTTCAACGTCGGAACCGGACGTGCGCAGCCCTTCAACGATGTCGCCGTGGCCGTGGTCAATGCGCTGCGTCGCGCGCGCGGGGAATCGGAGTGCGGGCTGGAGGAACTCGCCCGCAGCGGCACGATCGAGTACATCCCCTTTCCCGAGGATTTGAGGGGGAAGTATCAGGCATTCACCCAGGCCGACATGACGGCACTGCGCAGCGCGGGCTACGCGGAGCCGTTCCTCGACGTGGCCGAGGGCGTTAGGAGGTATTGTGAACGCCTGTTGACGCGGGGGTGAGCCTGGCTCGATCCCGCTTTCGTTGCCGGCATGGCCAGAACGCAACACCATACTCGAGCGTTCGAATGTCCGTGGTGGACGCGAACCGGGCGGTCGGATTCCGCGGTGACAGGTTTGGCCCCGAAGTCCGGCGAGCCAGGCTGCAAGCGTACGACGTCGATGCGGCGAGGTCACTTGCGCCGGCTGGGTTATGATTTGCGCTGCCTGTGTACCGGTGCGGGCGTGACTGACACGCCCGACGGTGACTGTTCTCGGATGGATGCGATCATGGACAAGTACCTCGAGGATTTCGTCGGCAATACGCCGCTCGTTCGGTTGAAGCGCATGAACGCCGGCGAAGGCAACCTCCTGCTCGCGAAGCTCGAGGGCAACAATCCGGCCGGGTCGGTCAAGGATCGACCCGCGCTTTCGATGATCAGGCGCGCGGAGGCACGTGGCGTCATCAAGCCGGGTGATACGCTGATAGAACCCACGAGCGGAAATACGGGCATTGCGCTCGCCATGGCTGCGACCATGATGGGCTACCGGATGATCCTCGTGATGCCTGAGCACCTCAGTATCGAGCGACGTCAGACCATGCGGGCGTATGGTGCCGAAATCATCCTCACCCCGAAGAGCGGCGGGATGGAGATGGCGCGCGACGTGGCCGAACGCATGCGCGACGAAGGCAAGGGCATCATCCTGGACCAGTTCGCAAACGAGGATAACCCGCTGGCGCATTACGAAGGCACGGGGCCGGAGATCTGGCGCGATACCCATGGCAAGATCACGCATTTCGTGAGCAGCATGGGCACCACGGGAACCATCATGGGCGTCTCGCGCTATCTCAAGGAGCGCAGCGAGGCTATCCGCATCGTCGGCGCACAACCGACCGACGGGTCGAACATCCCGGGTATTCGTAAGTGGCCGGAGGCTTATCTGCCGAAGATCTACCAGAACGCGCGCGTCGACGAAGTCATCGAAGTGAGCCAGGCCGATGCCGAGGAAACGACGCGGCGTCTAGCACGCGAAGAGGGGATCTTCGCCGGCATTTCGTCGGGTGGCGCCATGTGGGTGGCGCTGCAGATCGCGGCGCGCAGCCGAAACGCGGTTATCGTCAGCATCGTGTGCGACCGCGGAGATCGATATCTCTCGACAGGCGTGTTTCCCGACTGATGATGGTTCCGGTTCTTGCATTCGATATCGAAACGGTGCCGGACACTGCGGGTCTGCGCAAGTTGCACGGGCTGCCGGCGACCATCTCCGATGTCGAAGTGGCGGAGATGGCGTTCCAGAAGCGTCGACAAGCCATCGGCCACGATTTCCTTCAGCTGCACTTGCAGCAGGTCGTGGCCATCAGTTGCGTATTGCGTGAACGCGAGGGGTTGCGCATCTGGTCCTTGGGCGATCCGGACGAAGCCGAAGGCGGTCTGATCCGGCGCTTCTTCGACGGCATCGAAAAATTCATCCCTCAACTCGTTTCGTGGAACGGCGGCGGATTCGATCTGCCAGTGTTGCATTAC
>JBFWPD010000555.1:0-2867 GCA_050250175.1 Vicinamibacterales bacterium | reverse complement strand
AGAGTCTCGGGATGTGCGAGAGGAAGACGGGCGTGAAATCGGCGCGGCCCGCATTCACTGCCTCGCGGACGTTGTTGCCGATGAACAACGCGTTGTGCCGGAAGTGTCCCTGCATGTCCGGCGCGACGTATGGCGCCGGTGCTTCCGTATGCAGATGCACGATCTCGATGTCCCGCAGCTCGTCGCGGCGCGACACAATGGCGTCGATCAGGGCGGACGGCACTGCGCAGCCCCCCTGGACGTAGATGCGCTGCCCGGACTCGACCAGCCGGGCCGCTCCCGCGGCATCGACGGCTTTACGCTGGGCTTCGGCGGGCCAGCTCGCAACGGTCAAACGGGCGACTCGATCATGCGCATCGAGAGTCCATCGTAGCGCCCGAGGACGTCATCCGACAGACGCTATTCCTGCGGACGCACGACCAGCACCGGCGCCTGTCCGCCGATCAGCCGGTCGGTGACGCTACCGAGGGCCGTACGGATGATGCCGCCGCGCCCATGGCTTGTCATGATTACGAGGTCGACGGGATGGCGCTCCATGTACTCGCTGATGCAGGTCGCGGCCGGGCCGGTGACCACGGTCGTATCGACTTCAGAAGTGTCGCCCAGCTGCTCCCGTATGCGCTTCAGGTAGTCCCGCGCGCCCTCTTCAATGGTCGTAATCAGGTCCGGCATGTAGACGCCGTCGCCGTAAGGGTCCGCGGCCATCGGGACCTGAATGACCTGGATGAGATGAACGCGCGGACTGAAGACTTCTCGAAAGGGCTTCAAAACTTCGAGCGCGCTTTCGGCCAGCGCGGAGCCATCGAGCGGTACGAGGATGGACCGGAAGCCCGCCATGAGGTGCTCGTTCATCCACACCTCGCGCGTCGCGGCGTGCGGGCCGACGACGAGCGTGTTGCAGCCGACGCTCCGTATCACCTTGTCGGCCACGCTGCCGAGGCGCCAGCGCGTGAAACCGGAGCGGCCGTGCGTGGTGAGCACCATCATGTCGGGCGCGAATGTTTCCGCCGTCTCCAGGATCTTCTGTGCCGGCGCACCGCGTTCGACCCTGGTCTCGACGATGATCCCCAGCTCGTCGATCAGCTTCTTCGCCTGGTCATCCAGGTAGACCCGCAGGAGATGCTCTTCGCGGGCGCTGCCTTCCGCCGGCGTGAGGTAGCGAAACTCCTCCAATTCGTCCGCGACGGCAAACAGGAGCACGCGCGATTCCCCAAGGCACCGCAGCGTATCGAGATAGGCGAGCGCGTGCTCGGCCTCATCGGAGCCATCGAGCGGCACCATCACCTTGAACTCGGCCATCTTCCTCTCTCCCTCCAGGAGGCATGGCATCGCCGGCCGCGACCTCCGATCCGATGCTAGGCGGGCCGAGACAGGCCGAGAGGTGTCGGAGGCTGCTTCCAGCGGTGTCGAACGGCACCCGTGCACAGCGTGCTCCCCTTTCACTGGCCCGGCACTACGAAAAGTAAGGCTCGGCCGACCTCAACGGTTCTACGGCTCAAGACTGTCGGGGGAGCGCTGGCGCAGGAGAGGATGCTCCGGCGCTCGCCGGAATTCGCCTGCGAGGGGCCCTTCCACGCTGAAACGGGCACGCCTCGCTGGTATTCGCTCGCGAGGTGCCCTTAGACGCTGAAACGGGCACGCCTCGCTGGTATTCGCCCGCGAGGTGCCCTTAGACGCTGAAACGGTCAACTTTCGGCCCTCTGCAAACCCGGTGCTCCTTCGCAAAATTGGTTTATCGAGCCCGGCCTGCCGAGTCGACCGCAAAGCGGCTGCCGGCCGGGGCAAGCAAGGCACTACGAGCCGGCACGCTCGTCAAGAGGAGAACAACCATGCCCGAAATGAGAGTCCTGATCCCGCTCGATGGCTCGCCGCTGTCCGAAGTTGCCCTGGGAACGCTGGACACCCTGTCGTCCGTCGCTTCCCTAAAGGTTCGACTCGTCAGTGTCGTGGAGTCGGTCGAAGGCCTGACCGAGGTCACGCACCACGAGATGCAGCTGCGAGAGAGCAACCTGCTCCACGCCTATCTCAAGGAGCAGACGGCAGAGATTACCGGAAAGCCCGGCGTGATCAGTGTCGAGGAGCACGTCGTGGCCGGTGACCCGGTCGACATGGTCGTCGACCAGGCATCCGAGTTCCGGCCCGACCTCATGGTCCTGGCGACGCACGGCCGCTCCGGGCTCAGCCGCTGGCGCATGGGCAGCGTCGCCGACACGCTCGTGCGCAGCGGCATCACGAACACGCTCGTCGTGGGTCCGCACGCCCGGATGCGTCCACCCGTGAGGTCAATCCTGGCGCCGATGGACGGTTCCGGCGCATCGGAGAAGGCGCTGCTCAAGGCGGTCGAGTTCGCGAAGGCGCTGGGGTCGGAGCTGCACCTCGTACGTGTCGTCGAGATGCCCGTGGGAGTGGCCGAGCAGTACCAGAGCTCGCTCGATGACTTGCACGGCTACTGGAACGACTACCTCGAAAGCTTCCGCGAGAAGATCCCCGCAGGAGTCGAGGTGCGTACGGCGGTCCGATTCGGCAGTCCGGCCGAGCGCCTGCTCGATTACGTCGCCGGACACGAGATCGACCTCGTGATCATGTCGAGTCGCGGTCGCGGCGGCATCGCTCGCACGGCCCTCGGCAGTGTCGCGGGGCGCATGATCGGCGGTCCGGCGCCGGTGCTCATCATCAAGGCGGTCTAAGACAGCAGGCTCGGTAGCACGCGAGGCGGTCGAGTTGTCGACCGCCTCGTTTCACGTCTGAGCATTAGCCTCGCCTGAAGTGCCTACTAAGCGCAGAAGCGGTTCATGCGCCCGTGAAGCGCTGCGGAGTCCCGCGTTCGGGCGCGCTATGAGCCGAACATGCGCAGCGGCAGACAACGG
>JBFWPD010000554.1:0-2882 GCA_050250175.1 Vicinamibacterales bacterium | reverse complement strand
ATCGTCGACTCGCGTCCGGCAAACGCTCACTTTACTCCACGGCTTCACAGGACCTGCTCACGACCTCCCGCATTCGTGAGCCGGCCTGCCATGTCGTGCAAGGGGTATTCCCGCAACGGCTGAGCCGCGGTTTGGAACACGCCATGCACTCGCTCGGACTGGAGGAATGACGATGGCGATGAACGAGACTCGGGAGACGCGGCCCAGTCTGAAGGACGCGGAGGAAGGCGCTATTGGCTACATCCTGGCCTGGCTGCTCGGAATCCCCGCTTCGGTGCTGTTTGTGATCTTTCTGCTGCGCGGCTGCAACTGACTGACAGGCGAGCCACCGAGTGGCTCGCCGCAACGTCTTGCGCTCAGGCGGGGAGCCCTGTGGCACGTCTGGTCATGTCGTGAGTGCCTGAGCTAGAGTCCTTCTGGTGCTCACGCGCGGCGTTCCTGTTCCTCTCTACACCCGCGCGTTCCTGCTGGCTGCCGCAGCCAACGCCTCTCTCAACCTCGCCAGCGCGCTGTTTCTTCACTTTCCAGGTTTTCTGCAATCGATCGGCGCCGGGGAGGCGGAGATCGGATGGCTCCTGGCCACGTACGCGTTCGGCGCCCTTCTCGCATGGCCGATCGCTGGCCGCGCGATGGACACGCGCGGACGCCGCGAAGTTATCCTGGCCGGCGTCGCGCTGTTCGTGACTGTCATCGCGTTGTATCTCACGATCGAGTCCCTCGGTCCTCGCTTGTATGCCATCCGTGTCCTGGATGGTGCAGCCGCGGCGATGTGGTACACCGCGCTCTTCACCCAGGCGGCCGATCTCGTCCCGGTGCAGCGTCGCATCGAGGGCCTTGCGATGTTCGGGATCTCCGGTTTGCTTCCGGTCGCCGCAGGCGCGCAGTTTGGCGACGCGATCCTGGCCCTCGCCACGTATCGCGAAGTATTTCTGGGTGCGCTCGGCCTGGCGGTGTTCGGCGGAGTCCTGTGTCTCCGGCTGGAGAACGTCCGGAGCGAGCACGCTCGCCCCGGGTCGCCTCGCAGCGTGAGGGCGACTGCCGCGGAGCGAGACCTCGTGCCGGTCTGGCTTGCGGGATTCGCCTTCTTCGTTGCGGTCGCGGCAATCTTCGGCTTCATGAAGACGTTCGTGCTTGAGACCGGGTTGGGGCGCGTGGGCACGTTCTTTACGGCGTACGCGGGAGTGGCCGTCTCCTTGAGAATCTTTCTGGGCTGGCTGCCGGATCAGGTGGGCGCTCATCGCACGCTGGGGCTGGCGATGTCGGCGTACGCAGCCGGACTCCTGGTGCTCGCGGTTGCGAATTCGCCGGCGCTCGTCGTCGTGGCGGCGCTTCTGTGCGGCGCCGGCCACGGCTACAGCTACCCGGTGCTCCTCAGTCTCGTGGTGGGGCGCACGCACTACAGTGAGCGAGGCGTGGCAACGGCTTTCTTCACGTCGCTGGACTGGCTCGCGCATCTCGTGGCCGGTCCTGCGGTGGGTTACGTCATCGAGGACGCCGGCTATGGCGAGGCGTTCACGTTGCTCGCGGCGCTGCTCATGATCGGTATCGCTGTGTTCTATGCCATCGACCGGCGGCCGCTCCCGGGGGCCTGAGTCGTGTGACGGCTCACGAGAACGCGGTCCACGCGGTGGCCATCCATGTCCACGACTTCGAAGCGGAATCCTGCGCGTTCGAAGACATCTCCGGTCCGCGGCACTCGCCCAAGCGCCATCATGGTCATGCCGCCCAGCGTGTGGTAGTGCTGATGATCGTCCTCGAGCTGGGCGGGTGACATTTCGAGCTCCCGCCACACGATGTCGAGCTCGAGCCCGCCGTCCATCAGCCAGCTTCCGTCGTCGCGCCGCACGACCATCAGCTCGCCATCCGCCTGCCTGGGCAGGTCGCCCACGATCGCCGAGACGACGTCGGTGAAGCTGACCAGCCCCTCGACGCCGCCGAACTCGTCAACGACCAGCGCCAGAGGCAGATGTGTGCGCTTGAACTGCTCGAGCAGCCCCATCAACGTCGTCGTCTCGGGGACGAAGAGCGCCGGTTCCGCCAGAGGGCGCAGGTCGAGAGGCTGACCGTTCCACGCCTGTTCGAGCAGCCGGGCCGTCCGCACGAAGCCGACGACGTTCTCGAGCCCACCGTCGCACAGTGGCAGCACGGCGTGCACGTTCGCCCGCAACTTGATGCGGTTGGCCTCCTGCGAATCGCGCAGGTCCACGAAGACGACGTCGGAACGGCGCGTCAGGACGGCCCCCACATGGCGATCATCGAGGTCGAGCACGTTCCTGACCATTTCGCGCTCGCCCTGTTCGACGACTCCTTCCTCTGCGCCCTGATCGAGCATCACCTTGATCTCTTCGACGGTCACGCCTGCCTGCGGCACCTGACGTACGCGGAACAACCGAAGTACCGCGTCCGTCGAGACGCTGAGGATCCTGACGATGGGGCGTCCAACTGTCGCAAGGATTTCCATCGGTCGCGCAATCAGCGTCGCGATGGCTTCCGGGTGAGTGAGCGCAATCCGCTTCGGCACGAGCTCGCCGAGGATCAGCGACACGTATGTCAGGACGATGACCATGATGCCGAGCGCGATTGCTTCGGCCTGTGCCGCGATGGCCGGAACCTGCTCGAAGATGGCCTGCAGGTGGCGGGCGATCGATGCCTCGCCGATCGCGCCGCTCAGGATGCCGATGCTGGTGATCCCGACCTGCACGCTCGACAGGAACCGCGTCGGCTGCGCCGCCAGATCCAGCGCATGACGAGCGCCGGCACTTCCGCTCTCCGCCAGCTGCACGAGGCGCGCGCGCCGCGAGCTGACGATCGCGATCTCGGACATCGCAAAGATGCCGTTCAGGAGAATGAGCACGAGCAGGAGCAGCAGGTTCGGAAGGATT
>JBFWPD010000553.1:0-2884 GCA_050250175.1 Vicinamibacterales bacterium | reverse complement strand
AAGCTGGCCGCCGGATCGTCAGGATGTCTGCGCGTTGCACTCGCTGGCCACCGGCGCCGGCTTCGGGGACGTCGAGGTGACCCCCTGGTCGATGCGCGCGCCTGCGTGCAACGGCTCACTGACCAGGGAACACCACCCGAGACGGCGCCCGGGACCGTCACGGCGTGCATCCTTCACGGAATCGGTTGTCGCGCGCTCGCGAAGATGTCGCCGTCACGACCGAAGTAGAGCCGCCGGCCATCCCACGAGATGGTGGCGCGCGTCTCGCTGCCGGGTCCGTTCACGGCAGGGCCAAGGTTGATCGGCGGCGACCATGGCTTCCTGGTGCTGGAGCGCCGCGAGACGTAGACATCGAAACCGCCGCTCGTCGGCGTGCCGTTGGCATCCACCGGTCGCAACGAGCTGAAGACCATCTCGAGACCATCCGATCGCACGTTCGGCATCCGATCGTCGAACTCGGTATTGACCGCCACGACAGGTGCCGGCGGGGCCCACGTGCCATCGCGCCTCATCCGGCTCTGATAGATGTCGTGATCGCCAGTCGCCGTGCTCGAGAAGTAGAGAAACGTACCCTCGGCCGTCGTCACCAGCGACGGGCTGAACTCGGCGCCTTCGCTATTGGGTCCCGTGCCGTTTTCAACACAGCCGAGGTGCCGCGGCTCGCCCCATCCAGACGCCGCATTGCGGCGGACGACGTACATGTCGCCTCGCCCGGGTCCGGCGTTGCAGGTCTCGGGGCCGGTGCGTTCCGACACGAAGAGAAGATAGCTGCCGTAGATAGGCGTCGGGCAGAAGTCGTTCGCATCCGAGTTGACGGGCGCGTCGAGGTGTTTCGGTTCACCGAACGGCTCGGTTTGGCTGGCACGATCGGCCGCAAAGATGTCGTTGCCGACACCGGCGATCCGCATCGACGCGATATACAAGCTCAGTCCGTCCCGGGATTCGATGGGACACCCGTCGCTGGCCGGGCTGTTCACGGCCGTGACCGGGGTCGCCACGCTCCATCGGCCCCAGCCGGCGTGCGACGCCGCGGTGCCGCCAGACGCGAGTGACAAAGCAAGTACAGCGACGCACGAATGTCGACTATGCGCAGTCATCGTCTCTCCTTTTTGGGTGGGGCCGCTCTGACAAGTCACGCGCATGCACGATGGGCTGCCGCGTTACGGGCAGACAAGTTGCAAGGAGTTGAAGGGACGGTCGACAGCGGGTTGCAGCCCCAGAAAGGCACGGATATCCTACGGACCGTGCAGCCGCGACCCGGCCCGGAGGCGATTCGACAGGCACTGGATCGTGTGCTGTCGAGCGCCGGATTCTCCAAGAACGCGCGACTCTCCCAGTTCCTCCGTTTCGTGGTCGAGCGTCACCTCGAGGGCCGGGAGGCGGAGCTCAAGGAGTCGATCGTCGGCGTCGAGGTGTTCGGCCGTCTGCCGGGGTTCGATCCGAAAGTCGACGGAATCGTGCGCACCGAAGCCATCCGGCTGCGCGCGCGCCTCGAGAAGTACTACTCGTCTGAAGGCAAGAACGACACGCTGGTCATCGAGCTGCCCAAAGGTGGCTATCGTCCGGCGTTCCGCGAGCGTTCTCTTGCGCCGGAAGCGCCCAGCGCGCGGTCCCGCCCGTTGCGCCACGGTCGCATCGCCCTGGCCGCGCTGTTCCTGAGTGCGACGATCGGCTCGGTCTGGTGGTGGCGGCCAGTGTCGCCGATGTCCCTAACGATTGCGGTCCTGCCGTTTGAAAACCTGAGTCGGCATACCAACGGTGACAACGTCGCCGACAGCCTCACCGATCAGCTCATCAACAGCCTGGCCCTGGTTGAAGGGCTGACGGTGCCGTCCCGAACGTCCTCCTTCGCGTTGCGAGACAGGGCAGTGACCGCCGCACAGGCTGGATCGCAGCTCCGCGCAGACTATCTCGTCGAAGGCTCCATCGTGCAGGCGGACGATCGCGTCAGGCTCAGTGTCGCCTTGATACGGGTACGCGACGAACGTCGCGTCTGGTCGGGCCGATTCGATCGGGATCTGGCCAACATCTTCACTGCGGACGACGACATAGCGCGAGAGGTGGTCGAGACGTTGCAGTTGAAGGTCGGCCCGGAGCGCCGGACCGACGCGAACCCGCAAGCCTACGCGCTGTATCTTCGGGCCCGCCAGGTCATGGCGTCCTTTCCCACACAAGGCCGTCCGATCGTCGAAGCCGCACTCGAACTGTACGCACAGGCCATCGCGAAGGACGCCAGCTACGCCTTGGCGTACGCTGGAATGGCGGATACCTACCTGGCGGTCGAGCGGAACGTCGGAGTCGCTCCGAAGCTGGGCCCCGATCTCTTGACCCAGGCGAAATCCGCGGCCGCGCGCGCGCTCGAGCTCGATCCGCTGCTCTCCGAGGCCCATAGCTCCCTCGCTTCGGTGCACGCGCGGGAGTACAAGTGGGAGGCGGCAGAGCGAAGCTTCAGACGGGCGATTCAGCTGAATCCGAACAACGCCATTGCGCATCTGGAACTCGGGAGCAACGTGCTCCTCATGCAAGGGCGTGTTGACGAGGGACTCGACGAAGTGCGCGACGCTCTTCGGCTGGATCCGCTGTCGCCCTCTGTCAACACCGAGTACGGGCGGGCGCTCTTCTGGGCGCGCCGCTACGACGCGGCAGTCAATCAGTTGCGGGTCGCAATTGCGCTGGAGCCCACACGGGCCAGGGCCTACGGCGCGTTGGCCCGAGCCCTCCTGGCCCAGGGCCGGGCAGCGGAGGCCCTGACCGTCTTCGAAGATGCGGTGAGACGCGGGGCCCTCCTGCCCGGACTGGCCAACGGCGACCTCGCCTGCGTCGCCGCGCGTGCAGGACGCCCCGAGGGCATCGCGATGCTTGAACGCCAGCTCAGGAATCCGAT
>JBFWPD010000552.1:0-2906 GCA_050250175.1 Vicinamibacterales bacterium | reverse complement strand
CAAGACAAGCTGCCGAGCTCAGGAGGGTCCTCCTTGATGGACAACAGGCAACTCGAGGCGGCCCTCGGGATGACGGAGGGCGAACTGCTGGTGGCTCTGGGCCGGCAACTAGCCGAGCAGGACGAACACGCGCTACCACCCAGTCTTGCTGCGGCACGGCTTCGCGCTGAAGCGTGGCTCAGGCTGCATGAGCAGGAACTACAAGATGCCATCTGCACCAACCATAAGATTCGGCGCGCGGCGACTCACAGCGACGGTGAGCTCGCGGCGGCAGTACTCGATGTGATCCTTGGCGGCTTCGGACAGGTCGCCCCCATCACGGTGGCGGTTCTGCTGACGAAGCGGGGTGTCGCCCGATACTGTGAGGCCTTCTGGACCCACGCGACATGATGTCGCTGCACTGGAGGACGCCGTGGCACTCGACGAACGATCCGTTCCGACGGCAGAGGCGTACCTGCGAGGCCTGCAACAGAAGTACGGAGAGATCACTCGCATCCGGTGGGAAATCCCGGCAGAGGACGTCGACTGGGAGAAGCTCCTTGACGATCAGGCGTTCGTCCAGCGGCTGAGGAGCGTCCACGGAGATCGATCGCGCGATGAGTTGCGCGCCATTCTGATGGGTCCGCCGTCCGAGCCGGACAGGATCCGCTTCATTGCGCGAAACGGCCTGGATGGGTTGTCGCCGCACGAGGCCGCTGTCCTTCGCGACATCCCGGTGGGCGGGCTTCCGACCAACGACCCCAATGCGGCTGCCATCAGGGCACCGTCAGGCGACCCGGCGGTCGTCGTGAACACCGGCATGACGCATCTCCTCTATCGATGCGCCAACGCGCTGGTCGGCTCGCAACCGACACGGCTCACTCGAGCCATGTGGTCGGAACAGCAGGCCATGATCTGGATCGTCCAAGGGTGTGTCGCCATGGCCACCGGCACCGCGTCGGTGGGCTTCGAGCGTGTCCCCACGTTTACCGACCCTTTGCGCATGACGGGGGCGGCGAGCCTCGCAGACTGCGCGACCGCTTTCATCGTAGGCCATGAGTATGGCCACGTGCAGCTTGGTCACCTACGAGGCGGCACTGTTAGTAGGTTGCATCTGCTGTCAGGCTTGGATGCGCCTTCTGTCGAGGTCTACCAGAAGCGGCACGAACAGGAATTCGATGCCGACCGAAAGGGCGCCGAGTTTGCGGTCCTCTTCAACCGTCAGACGCACCGTCCGCCCTCGCAGACCGTCTTCCTCGCAATTGCGTTCTTCTTCCAGATCGTGAGAGTCCTCGACATCTGTGCCGGATCGTCGCTGGACAGGGCATCACATCCCGCGGCTGAGCACCGATGGGACAGGCTGAACGCAGGTCTTCGGTCTCAGTATGCCGACACGCTCGCACGCGATATCGTCCAACTGGACCAGCTCTTCGATGAGATCCGAGCCGGCGCACAGGTGATATCGCCGCCGCGGCAGAAAAACACGTGATTGACTCGGGACCAGGGATCGTCAATCCGTGGTCTCCGCCTCCGTCCTGCCGCCGCCCGCCAGGCGCTGCTGCTGAAGAGCGGCCGCACCCATGAGCCCTCCCATCCCCATCGATTCCACCGCGCTGCTGGGGATCAGCATCAGCGCGCCCTTCTCCTTGAGCCCTTCGTACAGCATGTTCATCGCGCGGAGGTGCAACGCCGTCGGGTTGTCGTGGTAGGCCTTCGCCGCCTCCTGGAACGAACGAGCGATCTCCAGCTCCGCTTGGCCCAGGATGATCCGCGCCTGCTTCTCTCGCGCGGCTTGTGCCTCGCGCGACATGGCATCCTGCAATGCACCCGGGATGACGACATCCCGCATCTCGACAGAGGACACCGTCACGCCCCACGGGTTCGACCGCCGGTCGATCAGATATTGCAGCTCCGTCTCGATCTGTTCGCGTCCACGGAGGAGATCGGCGAGCGTGGTCCGCCCGATGATGTCGCGAAGAGCCGTCTGCGCGGCCCAGCTGACCGCCTGTTCGTAGTCCTGGACTTCGAGCGCGGCCTTCTCGACGTCGTGCACGAGCCAGAAGAGCACCGCGTCGACGTTCACGGGGACCGTGTCCGACGTCAACGTCTGCTCGGCGGCGAAGCTGGTCGTGATCGTGCGCTGGTCGATCCAGGTGGAAACACGATCCGCGAACGGGACAATCCAGAAGAGCCCCGGACCGCGCAAGCCGACGAATCGTCCCAGCCGCAGGACGACGGCGCGCTCCCATTGCTGCGCGACGCGGGGTGCCTGCATCAACACGGCACCCAGAACCGCTCCGGCAAGCAACACGACGATGTTTCGACTGAAGACAAGAATCAGCAGGCCCGGTGCCAGAGCGACGAGCAGGACCGCAATAGCGACGACGTTCACCGGCGCAACCCTTCGCCCAGCAGGATCCGAACGACGACCAAATATCGCGGGGACCATTCATCCTCCTTGTGTGTGACCGCTCCGCAGGGCGGCGACGACGTCTTCAACGGTCAACCCGAGGGCGTCCGCGTCCGCGAGCATGCGCGTCACGAACGCGCGTACTCGACGGTCTCGTTCGCGAGGTGGGTGTGCCCGGGTGGGTGTCGCGGCAATGAACGAGCCCACACCCCGTTTGGTTTCGATCACGCCAGCACGTTCGAGTTCGCTGTAGACGCGGGCCACGGTGTTGGCGTTGATCCGGAGGTCGACGGCGAGCTGGCGAACCGTGGGCAACTGGTCGCCGGGACGCAGCCGACTCGTGGCGATGGCGGCGCGGAGTCCACGTTCCAGTTGGGCGTAGATGGGTGTCGGGTCGCGGGCGTCGATGCGGACAAGCGACATGTTCTAATGAACTAGTACAATAGATAATACGAACAAGTCAAGCGCGACTCCGACAGGCGATCCACCCCGACTGGGACCCCGACGCTGCCGCGAC
>JBFWPD010000551.1:0-2910 GCA_050250175.1 Vicinamibacterales bacterium | reverse complement strand
AGGTTGTCCAGGCCGTTATAGGCCACGTCGTCGGAGCCGAGGATGAAGCCGCGGATGAAGTACGACTCCTGGAAGTTGCCGAAGCCGCGCGCCACGCGCACGCCCGGATCGTTCTGCAGCACGTCGCCGACGCTCCTGGCCTGGCGATCCTGGATCAGTTCGTTGGTGTAGCTGGTGATGCTGAACGGCGTGTCCAGGTTGTCCTTGGTGCCGAGGATGCCGGCGCGCCCGCCGCGCGCCACCTGCCCGCCCGGAAACGCCGGGGACAGCCCTTGCGCCGAGGCGTCGGCACTGGCCTTCACGGTGATCGGCGGCAGCGTCACGGTCGCGTTCGCGTCGGCCGGGGCCGATGGCGTTTCGGATTGCGCGTGCGCGGCGGGGAGCTGACAGGCCATAGCCGCAGCCAGCGCCACGGAGGCGAGTGTTCTCATCGTTTGTTCCTTAGGGGGTTCGATCGGTGGCGGGCCGCACGCGTCGGCGTGCGCCATGCCAAGTCATGACCGCAACCGGCACACTGAGCGCGAACCACGACCACACGTCGCCCCAGGCATCCGACAACAACGCCGACACGAGGCCGGTAGCCGTCAAGACACCCAGAACGACCGGCCAAACCCAAAGGCGGGCGGCAATTGAATCCATGGGATGGTTCGATCAAAAATACCGCGAATGATAATAATTCGCGTTATCTTATATTCAATCGAGGCACCACCGCAAGTCGTTGTCAACCCGCGCCGATCTGATCTGACGAGGCAAAGCTGCCGTGCGACGACGCCCGCCCCGCTGCAGATCGCCCTATTCCCACTCAATGATCAATAGCCGAGGGAGCCAAGGGCGCGAATCGGCGATTTACCGTCCGAAGTACCGTCAGGTCTGGAACAGGCGTTTCTTGCGACGTTGTTCATCGGCTCGACTGTAGCGCGACGCCGCTTCGCGGTGCTTGCCGAGCACTCCCGACCTTGTCCCCTCAGCATTGCCTAGCCTACTCGACCCGCTGCCGCCCCTCGCGGCGGCCGACCAGGACGGCAGCAGCGCAGCCGGGGTAACCAGTTGGCTCCGGCCTACGAACGGTATCTGCTATCAAGACGACGTACGGGTTGGCGATCCGCGGAGCGCCCAGCGGCGGCAATACGAGGAACAGCAGACGTCGGGTTGCCGTTGGGACGCATTGGTTCAAACGGTCGAACGCAGATGACTACATGTAGAACCTATAGGAAGGATTCGGCGAAGGATCTTCGCCCAGTTCCGTCATCACCATCCCGACTCGGCGCGCGAACGAGATCGTCACTGGGTAGCGAGCAAGCCCGTCCGAACTGTTCCAGTTCATCTTGGTCAGCACCAGTATCTCTTCTGCGCGTGCCTTCAGGTCAGTCTTGCCATGACTGCCAAATAACAGCGGCGCGGGGATGTGGGGACCGGGATACTCCTTCCACCAGGGCACGTAGCCAGTGGTGAATAGGTAGTTCTCGCGGCCATCGACGTCTACCCACGTGCCTCGCCAGACTTCCTGCGTTCCCTTCTTCACGAGACGGAAGCCGGTCTGCCCAAGCCAAACCAGATCGATTGCCGCAACCTTGTTGAGGCCCGCGTTGAATCCTTCGGCCTCCTCCGCGTGATAGCGCGAGGTCTTGTGGATCACCACACGGTCGGGCGCCGTCCCGGCGTTCTTGACGTAGGCGTCGATCACGCGCTCTATCAAGTCTGCCGCCTGGGGCCGCTTCAGGTACGGCTGCTTGTACTCGACCTGGTCCTTGGGGATCGTCGCGCCGCGCAGTACGAACGGCTGCACCGTGCTGGAGAAGGCCTGCGCGACGCTGGCGTACATGACGTCTCCTGCCTTGCGCTTGAGGTGGTGAAACGAAACGCCGACGAAGCAATAGTTGGACGGCAGATCCTTCGGTCGCCAGGGAATCGAGCCTGACTTGTAGAACAGTGACGTTCCAAGGTTCCACGCCCGTGTTGCGCCACTCTGGCTCGCCTTGTCTTCGCGGTAGGTATGCTCTCGGATCACCTGGAGCGGCACCGCATTCGGCCGCTGCATCATGCGAGCCTTCAACGCGCGGTAGAAGTTTCGGAACAGAAGCTCCTCGGCCTGGGGCTTCAGTTCGGCAATCCTCTTGATCTCTTCCGGATCCGGCGCGAATAGCTCGATTTGCTTGTCGTCCTCGCGCTGTAAGTACTCGAGCGCCTGGCGCTCCTCGGCGCTCAGCTTCGAGTTGGTGACTCGCAGGTCCGCCTCGGACTCTCGGAAGCCGACAACAACGACCTTCGGGCGAACGTCGTTGAACATCGACTCAATCTTCCCGGCGTACAGGTCGAGCAAGCCCTCGAACTTCTCTGCCGGGTTCTTGCTCTGCTGCAGCGCGAACTCCCGCTGGTCGATCGTCCTGATGAACTGATCAGGGATCTCGTAGACGCAGCCGAACGCTTTCTCGGTACCGGGGAAGGCGCCGAAGCGACTGGCGTTCGCCTCGTCGCCCATGACCAGACCTCGCATCACCGAGAACCACGTCTTTATCGCCTGAACCTCTTCCTCGGGACAGACCAGTCCAAGCTGATGCGTCTCGAGACGATCCGGTATGGCCATCAAGGCTCCGCTCTTTCGCATCGCTAGGCGAGGGTCGACCCCGTACTCGCCGCGCCCGAACTCAAGTAGCGGCTCGCCTAGAACTTGCAGCCTGATCGTCATTGGCCTGCCTCCGCATTCGGGTCGAAGATCTCGATCTCGTGGAAGGCGCCAGCCATCAGAAGGTCGTAGTCGCCCGTTGGGCACAGTTGAACGGTGGCTGCCCCGCGCGCAAGGTACCGTGACCAGAACCCCAGGTCGCTCACAACTGCCTGATTGCGATCGAAGCGCATACGGCTCGTGGAGAGCTTCGTCCTGCGATAGGGCGGCAACGGTGTCCTGCCGTC
>JBFWPD010000550.1:0-2918 GCA_050250175.1 Vicinamibacterales bacterium | reverse complement strand
GCCTGACGCGTCTCGGGCCGAGCGCGTCGCCGACGCGCTCGGCGTCAACGAAGGCTCAATCGAACAAGACTGGCATGTGGTCCGCGCGCCAGGCGTCATCCCTTCCGCCGGCGGGAGGGATTTCGCAGGCATGGGTCGTGCCCGCAGCTTAGTCTTATTTCTACGAAACTTTCAGATACCGCAATTTATCTTGACGAAAATTTCACGTCGCCGAGCCGGCACTCGGTTTCGGCCCATTAAGTTGACAAATTTCGCTGCAGACCTGCCAGAGGTCTTCATGTCCGATACCAGCACTAGCCTTGCGGTGACCCGCTTAAGGAAGGCGAGCCAGCTGCGTAAGCTGGCGCCACGGCTCTTCAGATTCCAGAACCGAGCAGTCGCCACATCGAGGAAGCTCAGCCGACGCGAATGCGCGAGCATCGTCGTTCCTGAACCACTGAAAGTGAGCGGCCGCCCCTACAGCAGCGGCATCTGTCCGGCGCTCTCGAGCTCCAGCAGCCGCCGCTTGCGCCATCCACCCCAGCGATAGCCGCCAATCCCGCCCTGACGCGGAAGGACGCGATGACAGGGAATGAGCACGCCGATCGCGTTTGCGGCACAGGCTTGAGCGACGGCCCGTACGGCGCGCGGCCGGCCGATGCGCCGGGCGAGATCTCCATAGGTAATCGTCTCGCCGCGTGACGTGCGCCCAAGCTCGGCCCACACCAGGCGCTGAAACGGCGTGCCCTGCGGATCCAGACCGATCGGATCCAGATCGCGCGCGGGACCCGCGCCATTGGGTGATCCATCCGCGATCGCCGCGATCACGGCAGCAACCGCCGCGTCGGGGGCATCGACATGCCCCGCCTCGGGAAAATCCAGCGCGGCCTCGGCCTGCAATTGCTGGATGCTATCGCCGAAGCGAACTGCCCGGATGCCACGCTCGCCGACGCAGACCAGCGTCGCCCCCAGGACACTTTCGCCAATCCAGCAGCGGACGATGTCGTTGCGACTGGGTTTCGAATGAACATGCATGACGCGCTCTCGCCTTGTAGCAGGGCAATGACCTCTCTTCATTTGGGGCTCGGATGCCGAGCCGGCCATCCGGTTCTTGCTGTCGAATCTGAGATTTCGCAAGACCTCCGGCCCACCTCGACACATGGATGATTCAAACCGCACAACGAGGCCGCTGGCCGAATTGCACGTCGATCTGGATCGCACGCCGCGCACGGAATCCATCCACGCAATACGCCTCTCGCATCCTGGAGGTATCGCAGGATGCGAGGGCTCGGCGCCTTCAAGGGACGCAGGCTCACCGATGGACCGGACCGCCTGCGAGCTCGACAGGGTCAAGCCAGGACTCCCATCTCGGCCCAATATCTTTCGTGAAACTCGATCGTGACTGGCGTAAGCCGCCGCGAGACCAGCAGCGCCGACCACCCGTCAGAGGGAGCCCGTCAGAGGGGGCGCGTGCGGGACCAAGGAGCAGGACATGTCCGACCTCATCAACGCGGAGATCCAGAAGTATCCGCGCACGCCGCATCTCGAGGGCTCGCGCCTGCAGCCGGGCGACGAGGACCTCGACGCCGTGCCGTTCTCCGAGATTTGCGGCGCGCCTGTCGTGGTCGAGGAGAAGATCGACGGCGCCAATGCCGCGATCTCGTTCGACGGCGCCGGAAGCTTGCGCCTGCAGAGCCGCGGCCACTATTTGACGGGCGGGCCTCGCGAGCGGCAGTTCTCGATGCTGAAGACCTGGGCGCAGGCGCATGCCGATGCCTTCCTGGAGCGCTTCGAGGATCGCTACACGGTCTATGGCGAGTGGATGCATGCCGTGCACAGCGTGGCCTACGACAATCTCCCGGCACTGTTTCTCGAGTTCGACATTCTCGACCGGTTGACCGGCCGGTTCCTTTCAACCGCGCGGCGCCGCGAACTTCTCGACGGGCTGCCGATGGTTTCGGTGCCGGTCCTCGCCTGCCGCCGCTTCGAGCGGATCGAGGAGATCACGGAGCTGGTCGGCTCGTCGCTCTTCAAGAGTCCGGACTGGCGGGAAAACTTCGTCGAGATGGCAAGACGCGCCGGCGTCGATCCGGAACGTGCCCTCGCCCAGATCGACGGTAGCGCGCTGGCCGAGGGTCTCTATCTCAAGGTCGAGCATCAAGACCAGGTGACCGCCCGCCTCAAATGGGTCCGCGCTGGATTCCTGCAGACGATCCAGGCAAGCGGATCGCACTGGGCCGATCGCCCCATCATCAACAACCGCCTGGCGCCAGGCGTCGACATCTTCGCGCCGGCCGCCGGCCGGCCGACTGACATCTGACCGACGGAGACGCGACTCCGCGAACTCACGCATGGGAGACTCCGATGAGCAGCACCGCAACCAAGTACTTCATCCAGCCGGCGGAGCTGCTGGCCGCTGGCTACCGCAATTTCAACGATAGGACCAAACTCGCGAGCCTCGGCACCGCCTATCAGGGCTCATACCAGAAGCGCTTCGACGACAGCGTCGGGAAACGCTACTTCATCACCTTCAACCATGCTCGGCTGAGCAATGGCCGCGACAGCTGGGAGAGCATGACGGCCGCGGCACAGTTCACCCGCGGCGACAGCGTCTGCAATATCGACCTCTTGAACCGTAACGAGAGTCTCGCTGAGACCGAAGCCTTCTTCGCGGAGATGTGGGAGAAGATGCGGTTCGAGCATTACGAGGCGTTCGACGAGGACTGAGCCCCAGCTCGGACAGCGAAGCTGGAAAACGGGGCTGAAAAACGTGGCCGGACAACGATGCCGGCCGACGACGAGCAGCCCGCAACCCTCCCGCAGCCGAGGAAAGGAGGACGACGCCATGACCGACATGTATCGCCTCCAGCCGCCAGCTGCAGGCGACCCCGTCGACTGGACGGGGATCGAGGCCGCCTTTCCCTGGTTCCGGCGTCTCT
>JBFWPD010000549.1:0-2927 GCA_050250175.1 Vicinamibacterales bacterium | reverse complement strand
TGAAGATGGGCGGTTGAGGCGTTTGAGGTCGTCCAGGGCCGTTCAGGATCTCTGGGACCGTCGGTCCTTAGAAGATCCCTAGGTCCTTTGGGTCCTTTGGGTCCTTCAGGTCCTCGAGGTCCTTGGCATCCACCTGGCGCTAAGAAGACCCAGGACGACGAGGCTTCTAGAAGTACCTCTCCAGCGTTCCGCGCGCGGGACGGGCGGACTGCGTCATCAGCGAGACGACGATCACGAGCAGCGCGGAGATGATCGTCATCGGCACGACGGGCAGGAAGCCCATCACCAGAGCGCCAGCGGCCGCGCGCGTGACAAAGTCGACGCCGAATGCGGAGAGAACGGTCACGGGCGTGGTTGGAGGCGGTGGCGGAATCGTCTGCTGAATCACGGCAACCGCCACGACAGCGGCCGCGACCCAGAGTGCCGCCGCAAGCGCTCCCCACTTCGTGCTCCGCCGCCAGAAGAGGGCGGCGACGAGCAGCGGCGACAGCGCCGAGTAGCCGGCAAACGCGTACTGCGTCGCGACGTCGAAGATCGATTGCGGCGCTCTGAGCGCGATCACATAGGCGACCAGCGTGATCAGCACGACGAAGAGGCGGCCCGTCTGCACCTGCACCGCTTCTCCGAACCTGGTCCTGCCGCCATAGAACGCGAACACGTCCTGCGTAAACATCGTGGAGAGCGCGAGAATCTGCGAGTCGCTCGCCATGACGGCCGCCATCACGCACGCACCGAGAATGGCGGCCAGCCAGATGGGCGCGTAGCCCTCCATCAACCTCAGGATCACATCGTCTCCCGCGGCCGCGGCGCGCAGGCGATCGCGATCGATCGTGTCGAGCTCAGCCCCTGCGGTCGCGAGCGTCGCACGCGCTTCAATCTTCGACTCGATCGCCGGCACGTCGTGGGCGGCATTGGCGAGAACACCGAGGAAGACCGACGGCAGCCAGATCGCGAGCATGCAGATCGGGTACAGGATCACCGTACGGCGGAAGTGACTGAGCCGCCTGGCGGTCATGCAGAAGATCCCGATGTGCGGGAATGCGATCGTCGACAGCGGAATGAACATGTAGCTGAAGAAGTAGAACGGCGAGACTCGCTCACGCGTGAGCAGCGGCGCCGTCGCCGGGGAACCGAGCAGCGACTCCATCGCGCGTCCGAACCCGCCCATGCCCGACGCGATCACCACGAGCGCGATGCTGCCAAAGAGCAGGAACAGCACTGTCTGCATGGTGTTGACCCACGCGGTACCGCGCATTCCGCCGAAGAAGACGTAGCCCATCACCACGAGCGAGACGATCGCGCCTCCGAGCCAGAAGGGGACGACGCCGTAACTCACCGCCTCGAGCGTCGTGCCGCCGCCCTTGACCGCGATGATGATGTAGGGGACGAGCAGCACCGCCTGCAGCGCGAAGATGAACGTGCCGATGTGGCGGCACTCCCAGCGGTCCCGGAACAACTGCACAGGCGTGATGAATCCGTTGCGGCGGCTGACCGCCCACAGCCGCGTGCCGATGAAGAACAACGTGACCGGGATCACGAGCGCCGACGACGACGCCATGAGGCCGAAGGTCACGATGCCGTTCGCAAAGGCATGACCCGAGGCGCCCAGGATCGAGAACGCCGTCATGTTGGCGCCGAACAGCGACAGGAGGAAGACGGCGGGGCCGAGCGATCGCCCGGCGAGGAAGTACTCCTCGGCGTCGCCTCCACGCGACGCGCGGAACGCGAAGATGCCGATGTACAGGGCGGCCGCCAGGTACGCGAAGACGACGATCGCCGGAATCATCCGCGCCGCGATCCGCGCTGGTCGTCAGACGGATCGAGGTGACCGGGCCAGAAGCGCGACGCCAGCCACCACATCAGTCCCGCGCACGCGACAGTGAAGGCAGCGTGATAGAAGAGCCCGACCGGCATGAAGCCGAAGACGAGCGGACGCGCGTCGGTCCAGAACCAGAAATCCTGATGGAGGGTCCCCACCAGCGCGATCACCAGAGCCGCAAGGCGAAGATTCATCGGAGAACGCCGCCAAGGGTACTACGTCCCGTCAAACCATCGTCTCTAGTGCTGAAGCTCGACGCTCGACGCCCGAAGCCTGAAGCCCGAAGCCTGAAGCCCGGAGCCCGGAGCCTGACGCTATACTCGCCCGGTATGCAGCGCAGTGATTCAGTGTCAACCGCTACCGCCACCGCCGCCCAGGTATCGGCCGCGCGCGAAGCACTCGACGCGCACGTACGAGAGACAGTCGCCTGGCACTTCGACCCCGCCACGGGTTGTCCGTTCTGGCTCGATTTCGCGTCAACGCTCGGATGGGATCCCCGCAAGGAGATCACGAGCTTCGCAGACCTCGCACGCTTCCCGCCGTTCGAGGACGAATGGCTGCGGGGCGGCCCCGTGCAGCGGTGGGTCCCGAAGGGACTCGCCGGCAAGCCGATCTATGTCTTCGAGACCGGCGGCACGACCGGCATTCCCAAGACGCGAATCGCGGTGAACGACTTCCGCACCGACTACGAGCTGTTCAGCGAGACCTTGCCGGAAGAGTCCTTCCCGAAGGGCTCGAACTGGCTGATGCTCGGGCCTTCCGGACCGCGACGCCTGCGTCTCGCCGTCGAACATCTCGCGCAGTACCGCGGCGGCATCTCCTTCTGCGTGGATCTCGATCCCCGGTGGGTGATCAAGTTGATCAAGAAGGGCTGGACCGAACATCTCGAAGCCTACAAGGAACACGTCATCGATCAGGCCGTGACGATCCTCGGGGCCGGGCACGACATCCGCTGCATGTTCACGACGCCGAAGCTGCTCGAGGCTCTGGCGCTGAAGCTCGATTCGATGGGGACGAGCATCCGCAAGGCGGGAATCACCGGCATCTTTTCGGGAGGCACCGAGGTCACGCCGCAGGGGAACCGCTTCGCGCACGAAGTACTGCGCGT
>JBFWPD010000548.1:0-2932 GCA_050250175.1 Vicinamibacterales bacterium | reverse complement strand
AGTGACTGGCCCGCGGCTCGCTTGACGCCGCACGTGGTCGTGGTTTCGGTGGACGGCCTCCGCCCCGATGCCATCCAGGCATTCGAAGCGCCGACGCTTCGACGCCTGATGCAGGAGGGGAGTTACACGCTGCAGGCCAGCACGGTGACGCCAAGCAAGACGCTGCCCTCGCATACGTCGATGCTGACCGGCCAGCTGCCCGAGCGTCACGGCGTGTTGTGGAACACCGTGCTGAGCGCCGACGCCGACCTCGTCGAGCTGCCGACTGTCTTCGGACTCGCCCGCGCCCGCGGTTACGAGACCGCCGCGTTTTTCAGCAAACCGAAGTTCCAGCCGCTGCAGCAGCCGGGCTCGCTCGACTACTCGCAGGCCCCCGGGGGATGGTTCGGGGGATGGAGCAGCGACCGCACGCTCGCCGATGTCGAGAAATACCTTGCGACGGCCCACCCGAACCTGCTGTTCGTGCACCTGGCGGACGTGGACCGCGCAGGCCACAGCGCGGGCTGGATGAGCAGCGAGTACGGCCACGCGGTTACCAGGGTCGACGAGGCGATCGATCGACTGCTCGTTGCGGCCGCCGAATCGTTTGGCGCGGACAACTTCACGGTCATCGTCACCGCCGACCATGGCGGCCACGATTTCGATCACGGCACCGACGATCCTCGTGATGTGACGATTCCCTGGATTGCCTGGGGCCGGGCGGTCAGCTCCGGCGCCTTGCATGACCTGCCTGTGCAGACGACGGACACCGCCGCGACCGTGCTGTGGCTCCTGGGCGTCGCAGGACCCTCAGACTGGCTGGCCACGCCGATCATGCCAGCATTCGTGGCGGCCGCTACAGCGAACCAGTAGACGCTCCGGTCGAGATGACGTCTGAGCGCTGCACGCATCCTTTCCCGCTCATCGTCGTCGTGGGCACGGCGCTCGGTGAGCACAGGCGATAGTCGCGCGCGCCCGAGCCGGTTCGATAAGTGGACACGATCAGCTGTCTGACGGTGACCCGTGCCGCGCGCCTGGAATCGCTCGAGCGCGCCATCCGGGCGTTCGCGCGCCAGACGTGGGCCGACCGCGAGCTGATCATCGTGCACGACGAAGGCGCTGCGCTTCAGTCGAGCATCGAGTCGCTCGCGGGGCAATGGCCTTCGTGCGCGATTCGCGTGCACGGCGAAGCGGCGGACCGGCCGCTCGGCGCGCTCCGCAACGTCAGCGTCAGCCTCGCGCGAGGGTCGCTCGTCTGCCAGTGGGATGATGACGACCTGTATCACCCAGAGCGCCTGGAGAGGCAGGCACGATGCCTGACAAGCCACGGCGCGGACTTCTGCTTTCTTACCGATCAGATGCATCTCTTCGCGCCGACGGGCGAGATGTTCTGGGACGACTGGACCGTTGAAGTCCCGCCGATGCATCTGATCCAGGGGACCCTTCTCGGTCGCCGGGACCGTCTCGGACGCTATCCGGAGATCAGGAGAGGCGAGGACACGCCGATGCTGCTCGATCTCGTGGGGCGCGGCGCACGCATCGCCGAGCTGCGGGATGCGGGATGGCTCTACGTGTACGTCTTCGACGGTCAGAACGCGTTCGATCTCGGGCATCACGCCGGGATATCCGCCTGGAAGCGCCGGCGGAAGGAGGCGCTTCTCGCGGGAGGCGACGAACTGCTCCGGCGGCTGCGCGAGCACGAGTGGCCCGTGCGCCACGTGTTCATGCCATTCGAAGGCGGCCGTGTTCACGTCGTGCCAGCCGAGTCGTCGTGATGATTCCGCGGATCATTCATCAGACGTGGCGGACAGCCGATGTGCCGCCCGAGTGGTCGCGCCTCGCCGCCACCTGGCGCAATCATCACCCGGACTGGGAGCTCCGGCTCTGGACCGACGCCGACAACGAACGCCTCGTCAGGGATCACTATCCGGAGCTCGCGGCGCAGTACGCGTCCTGCCCGTACGGCATTCAGCGCGCCGACTTCGCGCGCTATCTGATCCTCCATCGGCATGGGGGCGTCTACGTCGATCTGGACATGGACTGCCTCCGTCCGGTCGATTCGCTTCTCGAAGGCCGTACGTGTGTCCTGACCGAAGAGCCCGCGATCCACGCGGCCTGGATCGGTCGAACCCGGATGGTGAGCAACGGATTCATCGCGGCGTCACCGGGGCATCCGTTCATGGAACGTGTGCTCGATCTGCTGAAGGTGCGCAACCTCCGGATTACCAGTCATGCGGAGGTTCTGACCAGCACAGGGCCCGTGATGCTGGGCGAGGCGCTCGCGAGCGGCAACTTCGACGTCCAGGTCCTTCCCCGGGGCGCCTTCAGCCCGTTGACCAGCAACGACCTCGAGTTGATTCAGCTGCATGAAGGCAGGAACGTCGAGGCCATTCGAGCGCGCTGTCGCGAGCGAGGGGCGTGGGCGATCCACTACTGGGCGAACACCTGGGTACGGGGGCTCGCCGGCACACTGGTGAATCCTGACCCGGACGATGTGCCCGGCTATGTCTTCCATCCTGGCGTCGACTCTCCCGGTTTCGACCTGGCGAACGCCGGCCGCGATATCCCGCAGGTTGCGGCGCTCTGCGATCAGCAGATGGCAGCCGTCGGCTTCAACACCGACGGCTTTCTCAAGTCGTACATCCGCCCGCGCACAGACTGGACGATGGCCGCCTACAGCGGGCCGGGCGAGGGTCTGTACGTCAAGAAGGCGTTCTATTTCGGGGGATAGGCGGACGCCGCGATCATCGCGGCGCTCGACTGTCGGCGGTTCACGACGCTTGAGGTCCCGCAGGTCTAGACATCCTCGCGCAAGAGAGGGCTCCTACTCCTCGATGAATCTCCGCGCGAGCGTCGCGTATGTCGTCTCTCCGCGCCGCACGTACTCCTCTGTCAGCAGGCCGCCGTGGAAGCCCGAGAAGTCGGTGCGCTGCGCATCCCACCAGAGGTGATT
>JBFWPD010000547.1:0-2950 GCA_050250175.1 Vicinamibacterales bacterium | reverse complement strand
CGAGCCGGCGCTTCGCTTCCGCCGCGGCGACGATCTCGGTCAGACGGATGAGGATGTGACGGGCGTGGGTCTGCTCGACGACCACCGGCTTCGCGTTCGAGCGCTTGTCGACGAGCTTGATGATGTGGAATCCATTCGGGCTGCGCAGGATCTTGGAGACATCGCCGACGCGCATCGACGCTACGGCCTGGGCAAATATGTTCGGCAGGCGGCCGGCCGGGCGCCAGCCGAGGTCTCCCCCCTGGAGCGCGTTCGGCGCATCGGAGTAGGTCGCGGACACCTGGACGAAGTCGGTGCCGGCGCGAATCTTCGCGAGGGCTTCCTCGGCGCGCGCGCGGCGCTCCTGGATCTGGTCGGGGCTGGCCGCTTCCGGGACCGTCACGAGGATGTGCAGAAGGCTGAATTCGTCGTTTCGGCCGGCGGCTTCCTGGCTGCGCAGATAGGCATCGATCTCGGCGTCCGACACGTTCACGCGACCGTCGACTTCCCGGTCGCGCAGCCGCGCGATCGTGATCTCGCCCTTGATGTCATCGCGATACCGGTCGTAGTCGATGCCTTCTTCCTTGAGCACCGTGCGAAGTTCTTCGGGAGGGATCTGACTGTCCTTGGCGATCCGGTCCAGCGCCCGGTCCACCTGGGTTTCGTCGACACGAAGGCCGGTTTCGGACGCATATTGCAACAGGATGCGTGTGGTGATCATCCGCTCGAGCAACTGCTTTTCGAGCAGTTCGCGCTGGGGCAGGGGTGTCCCCTGGCGGGTGAGCTCGCGCGTGGCGAGCTTGACCTGCTCCTCGAGTTCCAGCTGGGTGATGACATCGGTGTTCACCACCGCGACCACGCGATCGAGCACGAGCGGATCGGCGGCGCGCGCGGCGGGAATGCCCGGCGCCAGGACCGTGGCGAGCACGAGACATAAAAGGACTGCGGAGGCGACTCGAATGGAGGTCATGGCGTACGGCGACCGGCGCCGCTCACTGCTGGGGGTAGTAGTCTTCATTGAACTGCGTCTGGGGCAGAGCGTTGATCTTCTGGTAACCGGCCACGTTCTGCCGAAGGATCTCCAGGGGATTGGAGCCGATCTTGGACAAACCGTTCAACTCGAGCTGCACGAAGAATGCGCGCACGCTGTCCTGGGTCAGGGTGACGAATTCCTGCATGACGAAGCGACCGACCCAGCATCCGGCATTGTACTCAATCCCCGCGATGAGAGTCGTCGAACGCCGGTCCGGCAGCGAGTATGACCAGCGCCCGACACCGCTCCAGCGGTCGTTCAGTATCCACTGGGCGGAGATGTCCGTCTGCTCGAAGCTGTCCCGGTTGAAGCGGTAGCCGAAGTTGAGAACCTTTCCCGGCGCGGGGTTGTAGCGGACCGAGACTGTGGAACGATCGGGCCTTCGCTCGTTCACGTCGTACTTCAGGGCGACATCGGCATACCAGGAATCGGTCATGCGCCCCGTGATCGCTGCCAGGAGGTCGGACCGGGATTCCGTGCGCGGCAGGACGTTCGGCAACGTCACCCGTTGCTCTCCGAAGAAGAACCGCTGACCCAGGGTGAGGCGCAGGCGTTCACGGCCATCGAGCGGGTCGATGAACCGCGTGGAGACTGCTCCGGTGAGCTGGTTCGCGTCGTTGATGCGGTCTCCGCCCACGAACTGGTTCTCGCTGAAGACCTGGGCCAGGTTGAAGTCGGCCAGCGCCGTATCGAACACGGGCACCTGCGACTGGTCGTGGTACGGGATGTACACGTAGTAGAGGCGCGGCTCGAGCGTCTGCAGCAGCGGGGTCCCGAGGAAGCTCGTGTCCCGTTCGAAGGTCATCGTGCCGTCGAGACTGAAGATCGGGATGCTCCGGTTGATCGTGGACTCCGTCGCGCTTCCGTCGAGGGTGTAGTAGGTCTGGTGCAGGCCGATCTTGGGCGTGACCGTGCCGAAGGCCCTCTGGACGGGATACGCGGCGCTCGGGTAGAGGGTCAGCCGCCGGCCGTTCAGGAGCGTCGGGTGCGAGAACGAGACCAGCTCGGAGGCGAACTGGAGATCGAACCCGCGTACGTCGGGTCGCATGGCCTTGAGCGTGACCTGCGGCAGTCGGGCGTAGGGCGGCGTGATCGGGGCCTTCGGATCCTGGAGCGTCTGGTACTTCTGCGTTCGTCCGGAGAGTGTCCACCAACCCCCGCTGTAGTTGAATGCAGCCTCCCTGGGCAGGTTGGAGATCGAGGTCGCCGCGAGCCGGTTCGACAGGTCGACGAAATAGAGGTCGTCGGATGCCTTCTGCAGGTTCACGTAGCCGGACAGTCGATTGGTGAACGCCTGGGTATGGCGCCACGCGAGGGCGTACCGCCGTTCGCCCTGTCGATCGCGGTCGTTGGGCAGGAACTCCGCACTCAGCATGCCGTTCAGCTTCCGGCCCAGATAACGGAACTCGTTGTTCAGCATCAGCCCTCGCTTCGCGAGAAAACGCGGCGCGATCGTCGCGTCGTAGTTCGGCGCGAGATTCAGGTAGATCGGCTGCGTGAACTCGAAACCGCTCTTGCCGGTCGTGCCGTACGTAGGGCTGAGCAGGCCGCTCTTGCGCTTGTTCGAGAGCGGGAAGTCGAGATAGGGCGTGTAGAGGAACGGCACATTCTTGAAGTACACCTTGACGTGTCGCGCGACCCCCTCGTCCTTCTCCCGGTCAAGGTCGAGTCTCCTGACCTTCAGAAACCAGTTGTCCTCCGGAATCTCGCAGGTGCTGTAAGTTCCGTTTTCGGCATGGATCTTCGTCTTGCCGGTCACGGTCAGGCTGTCCGCCTTGCCGCGCGCATTCAGCTGGCGGAAGTAGTACTCGGGCGATTCGGCGTAGGCCGTGTCCTTGTTCAGGTCGAGCTTGACCGAACTGCCTTCGAGTATGTCGCCGCGCCGGTCCACCCTGACGTTGCCCGTCGCCGTCAGCTGCTCGTCCTTCAGCGAGTAGA
>JBFWPD010000546.1:0-2950 GCA_050250175.1 Vicinamibacterales bacterium | reverse complement strand
CCCGCCTTCCCGCCCTCGCAGGGCGCATGACTTCTCCCGCCAGCGCACCGAGCACTGGTGGGACATCGATCTTTTTGATCGATGCGACCACAGCGGACGTGTCGTCTACTGCGATCCGTCAGCGGCGCGCCGCAGGCCTTCACATCAAAGGACTCGTCGATCCACTTGTCGCCCAACACATTGAGCAACACGGTCTTTACACGCCCTCCGCGTCGGAGAGGCGTCATGAGATCTAACGCCGGCATCGAGCCGGCAGGCAGGTTGCATGGCTAAAGCCGAGAAGCGACCACGAGCACCTCGCATTCCACGTCAGATCCAGACAGCTGTCGCCGCCGTCGAGGACAAGAAAGCTTCGGATGTCGCCGTGCTCGACCTTCGCAAGGCAGCCGGCTTCACAGACTTCTTCGTGATCTGCTCCGGCTCGAATTCCCGGCAGATCCGGGCGATCGCCGACAGCGTCGTCGAGAAGTTGAGCGAAGCGGGGACCAAGCCGTCGCATGTCGAAGGCTATGAACGGGGTGAATGGATCCTGCTCGACTACTTCGACTTCATTGTCCACGTCTTCGCCGAGGAAACCAGAGTCTTCTACGATCTCGAGCGGCTCTGGGGAAGCGCGGAGCGAGTCGAAGCCTAGAACGCCAGCCCTGGCCGCGACCTCGACCGCGGCATGGCAGCTCCTTCACGCGCATTCTCGAGCAGCGGCGGACGCCCTGCTGTCAGTCGTGCTCGCCCCGACATGCGTCTGCTGTGCTGCGGCGCTGGAGCATCCACTCCGCGGACCTGTGTGCGCATCCTGCTGGAGCTCCGTGGCTCCTGTCAGCACGGAGCTCGAGCGCCAGACACGCGGCAACGTGCGCCATCGCTCGGCGCTCGCGGACGCCGAGGATGGCTCTTGCAGTAACGAGACGTCTCGACTGATTGCACGGGTGGGCGCGGCGGGCCGGTACGAGGGCGCCCTTCGAGAGATCATTCACGCGTTCAAGTACGGGGGCCGCCGGTCGCTCGCCTACCCGCTCGCCACGCTGATGCGCGAACGAGGCGAAGCGATACTCAGGGACGCGGACGTCGCCGTTGCAGTCCCGCTGTACATCCTTCGCCGGTGCCAGCGGGGCTTCAACCAGGCAGACGATCTCGCGGCGCTGCTGGGCCTGCCGGTCGTGAGGGCGCTACGACGTCGACGATCGACGCGGCCCCAGGCTGATCTCGCGGCAGCAGATCGGCGACAGAACGTCCACAATGCCTTTGTGCGACGACGCCGCGCGTCAGCCTTGAAGGATGCCGTCGTCGTCATCGTCGACGATGTGATGACCACAGGAGCGACGCTCGATGCGTGCGCTCTGGCGCTGGAGGGGGTTGGCGTTCGAGAGATACGGGCCCTTACTGCAGCCCGAGTCGTGACCAAACCGCATTGAAGACATCTGCGGCGACGTCGGCTTTCGAGCGTTCGCCGTCGATGCGCACCCATCCGGGCGCCTCGGCCTGGCGCTGATAGCTCTCCCTGACTCGCTCCTGCAGCGCGAGATCGCGCTCGTAGCGATCGCGGTCAACGGCCTTCCGCTTCACTGCCGTTTCCGGAGCGATGTCGAGAAAGATCGTCAGCGCGGGAGGAGGAAGGAAGCGCTGCAGATCGGCGAGCCAATCCGCTTCGAGCCCCTGCGATTCGCCGTATGCAATGCTCGAGGCCGTGTAGCGATCGCAGACGAGGATGATCCCGCTCTCGAGCCATCGCTCGAGGTCCGCCTTCCGTTCGTGGCGATTGGCGACGTACAGCAACTGCATGACGTCGGGGCCATACTCACGCTCGCCCTGCAGCGCCCGGGCGATCTCCTCGCCGATCGACGTTCCGTAGTCTGGAAACGTCACCAGTCTGGCCTTGCGCCCTTCGGCCTTCAACCGATCCCGGAGCAGCTCTGCCTGTGTCTGCTTCCCACTCTGATCGAGGCCTTCGAAGGCGATGAGCACACTCATGGCAAGGAGTCTACTGTTCCAGCGCGATGAGATCGTCGGTGGTCTGGCGCCTGCGAATCACCTTCCACGCACCGTCGTCCACGAGCACCTCGACGGGAAGCGGACGGCGATTGTAGTTCGATGCCATGACGGCACCATACGCGCCGGCATCGTGGATGGCCAGGGCGTCGCCAACCTCGAGCGGCGGAAGGCTCCGATCGCGGCCGACCACGTCGCTGCTTTCGCAGACCGGGCCGACAATCTCGTGAACGACCGGTGTTCCTGCGCGCTGGCGAAGAGGCGTGATCCGGTGGAAGGCGCCGTAGAGAGCCGGACGCATCAGCTCGGTCATGCCGGCATCGATCACCGCAAACGTCGTATCTGCGCTTCGAGGCTTCACGTCGACAACGCGCGCGAGAAGGACTCCGGTCGGTCCGACGATCGAACGTCCAGGCTCGATCACGACAGGCAGACCGGTGGGGCTGATTTCCTCGAGGAGCGCTCCGACATAGTCGGCCGGCGACACGACAGGCCCGCCGTCGTACGAGATTCCCAGTCCGCCGCCGACGTCGAGATACTCGAGCGCGATTCCCCGTGCAACGAGGTCGGTTCCCAGGTGCGCCACGACGCGGGCGGCGCGCTGGAGAGGCTCGAGCGTGGTGATCTGCGAGCCGACGTGGACGTGGACCGCGACCAGCGTCAGCATTGGTCGAGAGCCAATCGTTGCCAACACCTCGTTGGCCAGGTCGCCGGGGATGCCGAACTTGTTGATGCGCAGTCCCGTAGAGATATGGGGATGGCTTCGAGCGTCGATGTCGGGATTGACCCTCACGGCGACACGAGCGGGCGTTCCACGCCGTCTCGCAAGGGCTTCTACGCGATCGAGCTCACCGGCGGATTCGACGATGATCGCCTTCACGCCGAGATCGACGGCGCACTCGAGCTCGGCGGCCGACTTCCCGACTCCCGTGAAGACGATCTGAGACGGAACGAAACCGGCGCG
>JBFWPD010000545.1:0-2963 GCA_050250175.1 Vicinamibacterales bacterium | reverse complement strand
ATCCGCGGTGACGAACAGGCGTTGCGGACGGTGCTCGACGCCCGGCCCGATATCCTCAATCACAATACCGAGACCGTGCCGCGCCTGTATCGCATGGCAAGGTCCGGGGGACGGTACGATCGAACCCTGGAACTGCTCGATCGCTCCCGAGGCTACGCGCCGGACATTCCGACCAAGACCGGCCTCATGGTCGGACTGGGCGAGACCAGGGACGAGATCCTCGCTGTGTTCAGCGACCTCCGTGGTGTCGGCTGCGGAATCCTGACAATCGGGCAGTACCTTCGCCCGACGGCTGAACATGCTGAGATGGTCCGCTACTACCATCCGGACGAATTCCGCGACCTGAAGGAAGTCGCCCTGGACATGGGCTTCGTGCATGTCGAGTCCGGCCCGCTCGTCCGCAGCTCGTATCACGCACACGAAACCGCGGACGCCTACGAACGAGCCGCGCACGCCTGAGATCAACAGGCGCGCCGCAGCGTAGAATCGCAGGTAACGTGTCTCCAATCCGGCTTGCGCTGGTCGCTCTCGTCGCACTGGGTGCCCTCGTGACACCTGCGCGCACGCAGTCCATCCAGCCTCCGCCTCTTCCGTCGTCGGGCCCGACGACGCTGCCGGAGACGATCCCGCTCTTTCCGCTTCCTGACGTCGCCATCTTCCCGAACGTCGCGAAGCCTTTCAATATTTACGAGGAGCGCTATCGCACGATGCTGACCGATGCGATAGCGGGCGACCAGGTCATCGGGCTCGTAATGCTCCGGCCAGGATTCGAGTCGGACTACGAGGGCCGACCGCCCGTCTACGCGATCGGCTGCGCCGCAACCATCGTTGACTATCAGCTCCAGTCAAACGGCCAGTACTACCTCGTACTGCGCGGGTTGATGAAGTTCCGCATCCTCAGCGAGGATCAGAGCCGTCCCTACCGGGTGGCGCGCGTCGAGCCGCTGCCGGAAGTCGTGGAGCCAGGTGACCGGCCCGCACTCACGGCGCAACGGGACAGGATCGTCAAGCTGCTGCTCGATGTCATCCCGACGGCTCTGGCGCCGCCCATCGAGGTCACAGACGAGGACGTCATCAACATCCTCGCGCAGCGTCTGCCGATGGCGACGGCCGATCGGCAGGTATTGCTCGAAAAGGATGGCCTCCTGGCACGTTCCGAGACCCTCATCGACCTGCTCGAGCTGATGCGGTAGCGTCCGCACCGCACATCCAAGGTTTCTCCTCGCGCGTAGAGCCTTCTGAACGGTCCATCCAGGACGGTCGAGGAGGCACGATGACCATATCCAGAAAGGGCCTGGGCCGATCCGCCGCCCTGGCACTCGCGGTCGGAATGGCGGTTGGCGTCGGCGCGTCAAGCCACCGCGAGGCGCCCGGCATCACGAAGACGCCGAAGGGTGACGCCACCGACTTCTACATGTTCCGCAGTTACGAGCCCGGGCGCGAGGGCTACGTCACGCTGATCGCCAACTACGTCCCTCTTCAGGATCCGTACGGCGGTCCGAACTACTTCGCGCTGGATCCGGACGCCATCTACGCGATCCACGTCGATTCTGACGGAGATGCGGTCGAGGACATCACATTCGCCTTCCGTCCCAACATCGTCAACCGCAACGTCTCGCTCAACATCGCGGGCCAGTCGGTGGCGGCTCCGGTGATCAACGTCGGGCCCGTCGGGCCTGGAGCCTCGGATACGAGCAATCTCAACGTCGAAGAGCAGTACCGAATCTTCGTGCTCAGGGGCAGGCAATCGTCGGCACAGATCCAGGCCGTCACCGATGCAGGCGATGGAGGCGCGACCATCCGCAAACCGGTGGACTACATCGGCACCAAGTCGATCCCCGACTACCAGACGTACGCCGCCAATCACATCCGCCCGATCAACATCCCCGGCTGCGACTCCGGGGGCCGCGTCTTCGTCGGACAGCGCAAGGATCCCTTTGCCGTGAACCTCGGCGAGGTGTTCGACCTCGTCAACGTCACCAACCCACTGGGCGCGCCCGACGCCGAGGGAGACGACATCGCCTGCAAGAACGTGACGTCCTTCATCCTGGAAGTGCCAACGGGCTGTCTGGTGCCGTCGACCCCGCAGCCGATCATCGGCGCATGGACGACGGCGAGCCTTCATACGAAAGGGTCGCGTCCTGCTTCCGATGTCGCAGTGCTTCGCACGGCAAGACAGTGATACTGACTTCAGGCTTCGGGCTGCAGGCGACGGGCGACAAGCGAGCCGGTGTCGCTGGTATCCAACGGGCCTTCCCCGTCCCGCCCTTCGCGCCCGTCCTGCCCTGCCGATCAGCGCTTCGGGCGGTACACGTGCGTCGCCTGGCCGAAGAAGACTTCGGCCGATTCCATCAGCGTCTCCGTGAGCGTCGGGTGCGGATGGATTGTCAGCTTGAGATCGGTTGCCGTCGCACCCATCTCGATGGCGAGCGTTGCCTCGGCGATCAGTTCGCCGGCCCCTGGACCGACGAGACCGACGCCCAGGATGCGCTCGGTCGCGGGATCGAGAACCAGCTTGGTCACGCCGTCGGAGCGATCGAGCGTGAGTGCGCGACCTGAAGCGCCCCACGGGAACTTGGCGATCGTGATCTCGCGGCCTTCCTTCCTGGCCTGCGTCTCGGTCAACCCGGCCCAGGCGAGCTCGGGATCGGTGAACACCACCGCGGGAATCGCCTTGGGCTGGAATGCGACTTTCTCGCCGGCAATGACCTCGGCCGCAACACGCCCTTCATGCGACGCCTTGTGCGCGAGCATCGGCTCCCCGACCACGTCGCCAATCGCGAAGATCGACGGTTCGGCGGTCCGCATCTGCTCGTCGACCTCGATGAACCCGCGCTCGTTCACCTTGACGCGCGTCCGGTCGAGACCGGGAATCTTCGAGTTGGGCCGCCGTCCGACTGAGACCAGCACGCGATCGAATGTCTGCTCGCGCTCGGCGGCCTCGAGCTTCTCTCCTTCGAGCG
>JBFWPD010000544.1:0-2966 GCA_050250175.1 Vicinamibacterales bacterium | reverse complement strand
TGCGCGGATACAGCTGTCCTGGTTGGTTGAGATCGTAGCTAACGACGAGGAGTCGCATTGTGCTAAAGTCCAATCGAAAGACAGGCGTGGAGTTGGCGCTCCACACCTGTCGGGGTTTACGGCTGATAACCGAAAGACCCACCACGGGCCACTCCCTCTAGTCCCCCTGCCAAAGCGGTCTTGAGGAAGTGGCCCTTCGTGTTTCAGCCCGCCGCGTCGGTGGGCACGTCAAACGCGACGAGCTAGTCATCTCCTCACGGCTCGCCCTCCTCATCCAAGACGAACCCAAAGGGCATCACCTCGCTCGGGTCCGGATCTTTCGTGAAGTCGATCAGTCCGAACACGTTCGGCATGGGCCGGTTGAACGTGTCGCCGTACTTGACGTAGCGACTGAGGTTCGACACCACGGTGGGCTTCTTGAACGTTTCGCCGCTCTCACGGGCGATGCGCTTCAAAATCTCGTTGATGTGCATCGGCTTGCCCTGGTTGAATAGCACCTTCGCGCTCCACCAGACACTAGAACCCTTCTGGATTGGCTTCGCGCGCTTCCCGCCGACGAAGCCGTGCCGAGACTTCGGCTTGCTGTTGAAGATGAGGCCAGCAGTGTGGCCTTGGAGAACCGCGGTGATCATCCTCAGTTCGCTCTCCAGCTTGTTCAACTCCTGCCGCTTGGCCTCGTAATCTGCCAACTCGCGGCGGAGCTCCATGACCCTCTTCTGTCGGGCCTCAATGGTCTGGACGAGCTCTTCAACGTTCATGGCTGTGTGATCAGTATCGTTTGATCTGTGGGAGCAGTCAATGCCATCACGAAAATGATGGTTACGATCCTAGACTCTGGACCATGTGATACACTCGGACGTTTTTCCAAATGGAAAGGGCCGCCTCCCGCGCAACGCGGTAGGGCGGCCCGTGCTGTGTGTGGCTGGTAAAGTCACGCTTTAGCGCGTTCGCGCTTGCGCCGTGACCTCGGCAGTACAACGGCAGACTTCGGAACTGCGAGCACCTCGCGTCACTCTTGCGCGCGTCTGTCTACTTCAGACGTAGTAGGCGGTCCGTGCTAGTGGATGCGCGATTGTCCCTCGCCGGGCGGCAGCGCCTTGGGCCGCCTGTCGGTCGCCGAAGCCCTGCCCTGGGTCGGTGGCGCCCAGCGACTCACAGCCGCCAGATAGCGGCCGGCAACCTCCAGGATCCGCCGGTGGTCTTCCGTGAACCCGTCCGATGTCGCGGAATAGAGCGTCAGGACGCCGACCAACTGGTCGTGCGCCAGCAGCGGTGTGCTCAGACAACTCCGCAGGCGCGGCGCGACGCCCCTGGCGATCTCACCCAGATCCAGCATCGCATCCGAGTTCATGATCGACTGCCGGTTCGCCGCCACCCAGCCGCTCAACCGCTGGCCCGGTGCAATCCGCATCCCGGTCACCAGCAGGGCCCCTTCGCCAACCGCATGTGCCGCGACCAGCTCGTCGCTCGCATCGTCGTACGCGAAGTGCACCGCGAGAACGAAGGGCACCAGCCGCCGGATTCGCGTCGTGACCGCCTCCACGTTCTGTGACAGCGTGGCCTGCGCGTTCAGCGCACTCGCCAGCTCGAAGAGCGTGGCCATCTCGTCCGACCCGGCAGCAATGTTCTCGAACCCGGCCGTCTGCTGATCCACCTCGCGCATCTGCGCCGCGGCCATCGCGATGTCCTTGATGACCGTGGCCGCCGCCGATTCCTTCGCATCCGGCGCAATCTCGGCGTGCACCCGAATGAACGTGTCGACGATGAGCGGGTCGTACATCGAGCCGCGACGCTGCAACAGGATTGCGATCGCATCGTCGTCGGTCAGCTTCGGACGGTAGGGGCGATCCGACGTCAGCGCGTCGAAGCAGTCGACCACCGACAGAATGCGGGCGCCAATCGGGATGTCGGTGCCGCGCAGGTTGGCCGGATAGCCGCTGCCGTCCCAGTTCTCGTGGTGATGCCGCACGATCGGGACGACCGGGTACGGAAAGTCGATGGCGGAGAGGATGTCGGCGCCCACCGATGCGTGCACCTTCATCTTCTCGAATTCGGCGCCCGTCAGCCTCCCCGGCTTGTTCAGGATGTACTCGGGGACGGCCAGCTTCCCCATGTCGTGCAGCAGCGCTGCGGCCTCGATGGCCCGAATCAACTTCTCGTCGGAGACGCCCACCCGGCGGGCCAGGCCGACGGCGTAGGTCTGCACCCGGCGGATGTGGCCGTGCGTGATCTGGTCCTTCGCGTCGATCGCCATCGCCAGCGTCTCGATCGTCGAGAGGTACAGCCGGTTCAGCTCGGTGAGGTGCTTGTTCGTGTCGTCCACGCGCCCCATGGCGGTGCGGAACGTCAGGTACATGACAACGAGCAGCGGCACCATGATCGCGAGGGCACTCAGGTCCAGGTCGCGCGTGTAGGTGACGATCAGCGCCGCCACCGATGCGCCGCTGAAGTAGGTGACTGAGAGCCACGTGAAGTTCTGCCACCAGACCTGCAGCGCCGGCTTTCCCGTTTCGAGCGCGACGACGCCGGCGACGAGGCCGCTGTTCAACAGGAAGTAGAGCGACGTGAAGAGGAAGAGCGGAAGGAAGAGCGTCGGCAGCGGCGTGGCGTCCGGCGCGTACGGCGCGATCCCCGACGTCAGGAAGAACGCCTGGCCCGACAGCCAGATTGACACCGCCGGCGCCGCCAGGTTGAAGAGCACCCGGTGCGCCGGACGCCCCTGCGGCTTCATCCAGAAGAGGATGACGAGGCACTCGAGGAGCACGGTGATCGCGCCCGCGGCGGGCCCGAACAGCAGCACCGCGGCAAACACGAACGTCTCGGAGACCGAGATGTGGGCGTTGACCGCCGGCACCTTCACGGTGAACGAGCCGGTCAGCAGCGTGAGGCCGGCCAGCACGAGCCACTGGCTGCCGATGGGGCTGCCGTACAGGGTGACGAGCGAGTGAATCACCGTGACGGCGCCG
>JBFWPD010000543.1:0-2975 GCA_050250175.1 Vicinamibacterales bacterium | reverse complement strand
CTGAATCGTCATACCCAGGTTCCACGCCTGAAGCGTGGTCCCGCGGACCACGAACAGGATCGCGTCAGGTCCTTCCCGCGCTACCGCGGACAACAGCTTGTCGAGCACACGCGTCAAGCTGCCTGCGGCTGCCGCCTCATCGAGCGCTGCGACAGCGTCGAGGAGCCGGCCTGACGCCTGTGTCGCGTGCCGGCGTGCTTCGTCGCTGGCCTGCTGACGGCCGGTCTCTGTCCCGCGGCGTTCCGCGGCTGCCACTTCGGCAGACAGGGTCTCGACGCGGCGTGCGACCTCGTGCTGAATCCGGGTGGTGAGGGCGGCGAGCGTGCCGCGAAGGGGATCGTCCTCGTTCATGGCGGACGGGGTGAGATGCAGAACGATTATGCGGGCGGGCGCAAAACGCAGTCAAGCGGAGAAAGCTCGGCAACTCTAACGGGTACAGTGCTTTGACGGCACCTCGCGAGGGTCGTACAATGACAGGGTCACGACGCGGGCTCTACCGGTCTGGTCGCACTGCCTGCCGCATGGGGGCGATACGGCTTCGACGGGGGTAAAGACTCGCGGGATGCATGCCGAGCTCCATTGACTCGTTAAACCGATGGAACATCCGTTAACTGCGGATTCTCAGTACGCTCTCGCTGCTTAGGCAGTGAGCGTCTGCCCTGACCTCGCCCGGTGGTTGGGGGCCAGACGCCATTAAACGGGCTGGCGGCCGGACGGCGCCTCGGCGTCCGGGCGTGAGACATTCCGAGGCTGGTGCCTGGCGGTTTTTCGCCGCTTCCTCACGCCGGGCATGAGAAATCAGAAGCGGACACGCATGTAGAGTCCCTCGGGGACGTGCCTTCGGACGCGGGTTCGACTCCCGCCGCCTCCACCACTTTTCCTTAGGGAATCAGCCGATTTCGGCTGTTTTTCCCGCCGCCTCCACCATTTCTCCACGACTCGGGACAACTGGACGGGTCTCCAGCAGCCGAATCGCGTCGGTAACCGCCCCTGGACTGACGTGCATGTAGCGCTGCGTTGTTGCCAGATCCTGGTGGCCGGCGAGTTCCTGAATCGATCTCGCCGGCGCGCCCCTCATCGCAAGGTGTGAGCAGAAGGTGTGCCGGAGCACGTGAACCCCATCGTGCTTCAGCTTCGCGCTCTTCGCGGCTCGCCTGACGTGGTCCTGCACTACCTTCTGCGTGAGCGATCGGCCATCCTGTTGGCAAAGCACCCGCTTGTTGAGACTGCGATGAGCCTTCAGAACGGTCACGAGCCTTCACGTGAGCGGAACATGCCGAACGCGCCCGCCCTTCGTCGAGGTGACTTGGCCTTTCCACTCCGAGCGCTCGAGCCGGAGCTGGTTTCGTTTGAGATCCACGTCTGACCATTCCAACGCCATGATCTCGCCACACCGAAGGCCGGCTTCGCCAGCCAGCAGCACGATCAAGTGCGTTCTGGGATCCAGCAGAAGGGACGGCGCCGTCTGCGCGCGGCTGGAGTCCGTGCAAGAACTCGACGGCACGCTGCGCCTGGCTCGCGGCGGTGAAGATGGCGCGGCGATCAGCCTTGAGCACCTTTAGCCAGTGCTCGAGGTACGACGCATGATCGTCGCGCGTCTCGGGCGTGATGCCGAGATCGGCGCAGAGGAAGGCACTGCCCATCTCGGCGATCAGTTCCTCGGCGGCGTAGGCGTCCTCGCCGAAGCGCTTGCCCAACGTGCGATTGAGCCGTGACGGATGCCCGGTCCAGTGACAGAGCTCGTGCGCTTTGGTCGTGGCGTAACTCTCGGCATCGCGAAATGCCTCGGGCACGGGAACGACAATGACGTCGGTCGATGGTGCGTAATAGGCCATGTTGCCAGTGTGACGGACGGTGGCGCCGGTAGCGGCGCAGAAGCGTTCGGCGCTCTCGACCAGGGCCATCGGCGAAGCTGGCAGCGGCGGGGCGGGTAGATAGGCGTCCGGCAGGCCTTCGACCTGATCGACGTTGAAGACGGTGTAGCCCTTTATGAACGGGATCACCTCCTCGACCTCCTCTCCGCTGGCGTCGACGGCGGTCTTGCTGAAGGTATCGGCGTAGACGACGAGCGTCCCGTGTTCGCCCTTGCGAACGTGGGCGCCAATCACCTGCGCCTGGCGATAGGTCATCCAGACGCTGGCTCGGTAGCCGTTGGCCAAGGTCGCCGCCCAGAGCAGCAGGATGTTGATACCCGGTATGGCGTGAAGTTGTGGCGCAGCGGCCGCGTGATGCGCCCCCCGGTATGCTCGGCGTTCCAGGGCCGGTGCCATGGGCGGACGCCCTGCTCAAGGTCCGCGATGATGCGGTTGGTCACGCGGGTGTAGACGTCGTGGCGTTCGGTTGTCTCGGTCATGTCTGCCTCCTCTGGCGGTGCGGACTCGCAACGCATGGAGAGCAGAAGCGCCGGGCGGATAAGCCGGCCTGTCACCGAGGGGTTTGTGACGATTCCTTTGAGTCATCGGCACAAGCCCTGAGGGAAACGGCTTGCCCGTTGACAGGCCGGCGCGCCCGGCGAGGATGGGGATGCGTTGCGAGAGGCGACACCGCTGGGGCAGGCGAGAGAAATGGTCGCCGCAGCGGACGCGACTCGTGAACCCGAGGGACGTTCAGCACGCCGGCGCCAGGAAGTCTGACGGTCCGTGGGCGTCAAGGTCCCATGGAAGATGCGCATCCTATGTGGCGGTCGGGGCCGACAAGTGCGACTGCCGAGCCGAGGCGGTCTGGCCAGCGCCGCGCGCTCAGGTGTGCTCACCCGGCCCGGCGCCCTCCACCAGCTCTATGACGGGTTTCGCTGAGACTTGCGATCGCAGCGCTGCCATGTGCTCAATCGAGTCACCACCCCTTTGGCTAATCGACTTAAGCAGAATCCTGCGTTCAGCCTCGAATCTCTTGGCGACTCCGGATCGTACGGAACAACATGTATTGGCGCGTCGGCTACACAGGGATTACAAAAATGCGCGTGGGGATACCTCGTA
>JBFWPD010000542.1:0-2990 GCA_050250175.1 Vicinamibacterales bacterium | reverse complement strand
CTGCATCGCAACGTGCTGGCGAACATCGTGCCTGTCGAGCGGGAAATACTGAAGTACCGGCGCTGGAGCCGGCCCTTCGCGCCCATTCGCTTTCTGAACCTGCTGCCGCTCAGCCACATGTTCGGCCAGGCGATGGCGACCTTCGTGCCACCGATGCTCCCCGGCGTTGTCGTCTTCATGCGTGGATACAACCCCGCCGACATCGCGACCGAGATCAAGCGGAGCCGCGTATCCGTGCTGGTGTCCGTGCCGAAGATTCTCGACGTCCTGCGCGAGCACGTCACGCGCGCGGTCCCTGGTGCGAATCCCGAGTCCGTGAGCGCAGCGAACAAGGCGATCGCGTCACACGGGGCGATGCGTCGCGTGGCGGAGAGATGGTGGCGGTTTCGCCCCGTGCATCGGTTGTTCGGCTGGAAGTTCTGGGCGTTCGTCGTCGGCGCGGCGCCGCTCGATCCGGCGAGCGAGACGGCATGGGGCGAGCTCGGATACGTCGTCATTCAGGGCTATGGGCTGACCGAGACCGCGCCTATCGTCACGTTGAATCATCCGTTCGGCACCAAACGTGGTTCCGTGGGCAAGGCCATTGCCGGCGTCGAGATGAAGATCGCAGAGGACGGCGAGATTCTCGTGCGGGGCGAGAACGTGACCTCGGGCTACTTCAATGCGGCCGAGGAAACGGCAAAGGCATTCGAGGACGGCTGGTTCCACACGGGCGACATCGGCGAGATCGGAGCCGACGGCCAGGTGTTCATCCGGGGCAGGAAGAAGGAAATGATCGTGACGCCGGAAGGGCTCAACGTCTTTCCCGAGGATGTCGAGCGCGCGATCAACCAGGTGCCCGGAGTCCGCGAGTCGGCCGTCGTCGGTGCCCCCGCCGCTGGCGGGAGCTCCGAGGAGCGGGTGCACGCAGTGCTCGTCCTCGACCCGGGCGTCGATCCGGCTGATGTCGTCCGTCAAGCCAACGCGACGCTCGGCGATCATCAGAAGATCCGACGCGCGGTCGCCTGGCCGCAGGAGGCGCTGCCCCGCACGGAGGGAACGCGCAAGTTGAAGCGCGCCGCGATCAGGCTCTGGCTGCTGAGCGGCGGCAACCCGCCTGCCGCGGACGAACGCGGAGGCGATGCCCTCGCGGCCCTCATTGCGAAGCACACAGGACGATCTGACGTGCCTCCGGGCACGACGATCGAGGAGCTTGGCCTGAGCTCGCTCGAGCGCGTCGAGCTCATGGTGGCGCTCGAGGATGCGTTCCAGGCGCGAATCGACGAGGCTGCGTTCACCGAGGCGCGCGACGTCGGTGAGCTGCGGGCCCTGGTCGAGAAATCGGCCGCCTCGGGCGGTCCGCCCGCGAGCGAACCGGTGGATTTTCCCAGCTGGAATCGATCGTGGCCCGCACGGGTGATACGGCGAGCCAGCCTGCCCACCTGGATCCTCCCGCTCGCGCGTGTGTTTGCCTGGCTGAAGGTCGAAGGGCGCGAGCACCTCGACGCCATCGACGGGCCGGTGGTCTACGCCGTCAACCACCAGAGTCACATGGACGTGCCGGTTGTGCTGGCCGCGCTGCCGCCCGGACTCCGCTACCGGGTCGCGCCGGCGATGGCCAAGGAGTTCTTCAAGGCCCACTTCTTCCCGGAGCAGTTCGGCCGCCGGGCGTGGTTCACCAACAGCCTGAACTATTACCTCGCGGCGCTCTTTTTCAACGCCTTCCCGCTGCCGCAACGTGAAGCCGGTGCGCGGCAGACGCTGCGTTACATCGGCGAGATACTGGGCGACGGCTTCTCGGTCCTCATCTTTCCCGAGGGGCGCAGGACGACGGCCGGAGAGATCTCGGAATTTCGCCCGGGGATCGGCATGATTGCGTCCCGCCTCGAGGTGCCCGTCGTTCCCGTCCGCATCGAAGGACTCGAGAAGGTCCTGCATCAGAAGATGAAGATGGCGACGCCCGGCAGCGTTCGGGTCGCGTTTGGCCGGCCGCTCCACCTCCACGGGGACAATTACGAGGAACTGGCGAAGGAAGTCAGGGAGGCGGTGATGAAGCTCTAGACATTTGGGAATCTGGTGAGCTGGAAATTTGGCAGTTGGACCTTATCCACTGCATCCGGACGGATTCAGGCACACGGGCGCTTCGCGATTTCCGGTCTGCGTCGCCAGGTCATCAACATCTGAATCGAACAGGATCCCCATCAAACCCACCCCTGGTAAGAGGTTCAATTTCCAAACTCCCAGATCACCAGATTCCCAAACGTACTGTCGCTTTTCTGGCCTCTGCCTCGCCCCTGTGGCACAATGTTTGACTGGAACGAAGAAAGGAAAGCTAGCCGTTTGAGCAAGGACGATCTCATCGACATGCAAGGCACGGTTGTGGCCGTGCACAGCGGGGGACTCTACCGCGTCCAATGCGACGCGGGGCACGAGGTACTCGCCCAATTGAGCGGCCGGATGCGCCGCTTCCGAATCAAGGTTGTCCCGGGAGACCGCGTGACTGTCGGCGTCTCGCCGTACGATCCCGTGCGGGGCATCATCACCTTCCGAGCGCGCTAGCGGTAAAGACAGCAGGTTGAGCTCCGACACACGCAGTTCCCGCCCGAACGGCCAGCGTCCTCGACGTTTCACACGACGCGGTCGCGGTGCGCCGGCCCTGCGTCACCAGCGCAGCCCCGTCCCGTCGGCGCCGGTACTGGCCGCAACCGAGTGCGACACCACGCCGATCTCCTTCACCACACTGGGCCTGGACGCGCGGCTGCTCGAAGGCATCCGCGATCTCGGCTACGTGGAGACGCGGCCGATCCAGTCAGCCGTGATCCCGCTCGCCCTGGGTGACAACGACCTCATCGCGTGCGCGGAGACAGGGACCGGAAAGACCTGCGCCTTCGTCGTGCCGACGCTTCAGAAGCTCCTGCTCTCGAAGTCGGAGCCCGAAGCGGGGACCGAACACCAGGGGGCCCAGGGCGCAAAGAGCCGCGTGCTCGTGCTGGCAGATCGGAAGAGCACAC